>JAGWZD010000004.1 GCA_018968995.1 Bdellovibrionales bacterium | reverse complement strand
TCTTTTGACCAGGTACGGCCGAGCCAAGGTAAGTCTACCGGGGGGCTGTGCCATTGGAGCAAGACCCATTAATTATCACCTGACGGGGCTTGAAAAGTTGGGAGCGCAGATTCAGCTCGAAGACGGCTATGTGATTGCGAGTGCCAGGCGCTTGATCGGAAATCGTGTGGTGTTTGAGTATCCCAGTGTTGGCGCCACTGAAAATGTTCTGATGGCAGCGGCTTTGGCCAAAGGAGAGTCCGTTCTAGAGAATTGTGCAAAAGAGCCGGAAATTGTGGATCTTGCTCGTGCTCTGCGTGCCATGGGGGCGGTTATTGAGGGAGAGGGCTCTGAGACGATTCGAATTCAAGGCAAGGACTCGTTGGCGGGTTGCCAACATCAAGTCATCGGAGATCGAATTGAGGCCGGAACCTTCCTTTGTGCAGCCTTCGCGACAGAAGGAGAAGTTCGTGTCCAAGGGATCAATTCAGAATTTCTAGAGCCGGTATTAGTGAAGCTTGAATCTGCAGGAGCATCCATCGATCGGGGCTCCAACTATGTTGGATTGAAGTCGCAGGGTCGTCCGAAGGGTACTGATGTGACCACGCTTCCGCATCCCGGCTTTCCTACCGACATGCAAGCTCAGTTTATGGCAGCCATGTCGATTGCGGATGGGACCTCGGTCATCACTGAAACTGTTTTTGAAAACCGTTTCATGCATGTTCCCGAGCTTGCTCGCTTGGGCGCAGACATTGTGGTTCGTGGAAAGAGTGCTGTTGTTAAGGGTAAACAAACTCTAAAGGGCGCGCCCGTGATGGCCACCGACCTTCGTGCAAGTGCGAGCTTGATCATTGCCGGCCTCAAAGCTTCCGGAGAGACCGTGGTGAGCCGAATCTATCATCTCGATCGTGGCTACGAACGCATGGAGGTAAAACTGAGGTCTTTAGGGGCGACTATTGAAAGGTTACCCGGTTAAGAGGCAATTATGAGCAAGCCTACCTGCATTTTTTGCAAAATCGTGAATTCAGAAATTCCATCGGCAAAGGTCTATGAGGATCCAGATTTTATCGCCATCCGCGACATTCAGCCTCAAGCCAAGACTCATCTATTAGTAATACCAAAGGCTCATTTTGATCATCTAGACTCTCCAGGGGCTGAGTCCGTAACAGTTAAGATCATTGCGGTCGCTAATGAAGTAGCTCGCCTAGAGGGACTGACGGCTCATGGATATCGTGTAGTGGTGAATACCCGCGAGTGGGGCGGGCAGACGGTCGCTCATCTTCACATGCATGTGCTGGGTGGCGAACAGCTTCGCGGAAGATTTGCTTAGGCTGTTTTTTTCTTGTCGGCTGCCGGTTTTGGCAAACTTCTCATTCCATGCGGTGCTTCAGAAAGGTTAGCATCCGCGGGATGAAAAGAATTTTGATTGTTGATGAAGATCAGTCATTTAGGTTGCTAGTAAAATCCGTCCTGACCAAAGAATTTGAAGTTCTCGAGTCCGTGAGTTCGCCCGAGGCGCTTCAATTTATTCACCGCACGTTTCCGGATTTAATTCTTTTAGACCAGTCGAATGCAGAGATGTGTAAACGCTTAAGGTCGCATCCTCGAACCCGTTCACTGCCGGTCCTAGTGCTGGCGAGCGCTGATGATTGCTCGACTCGTGCTGAGCTCTCCTCAGAGCGGGTGCGCTATCTGGAGAGTGGGGCAGATGACGTGTTGGATAAGCCATTCTTTCCCGAGGAGCTTCTCGCTAAGGTTCGGGCTCGACTCAGAAGAAAAGATTCTGAGGCCAATGAGCGAGCAGAAGTGAGTTTGGGCAATCTCAGGCTCGATCCAGTCACCTTTACCGTACAGATCGATGGAGGAAGCGTTGTTCTGACGCCTACGGAGTTTGATCTTCTTCGGTACTTTCTGGAGCGACCCGGTCGGGTGATACCGCGCAAGCAGCTCCTCGGAGATCTCTGGCCCGATGCTGTGGTTACACGAAGAACGATTGATACCCACATTGCGAACCTTCGGAAAAAGCTACAGGGGTTTGATCATGGATTTGAGACCATTTACGGCTCGGGCTATCGGTTAGCCGAGCTGGGTCCGATAGCAGCATTTGAAAACAGCACCAATCAGCGGTACTGACATGGACTATGGGTGCACAGTGGAAACATGCTGGTCGGATACAGAATTCCTCCAAGCGGAGCGCGCTGGTTGGAAAGCTCGTGAAAGAAATCATCGTTTCGGCAAAAATGGGCGATCCTAGCCCCGAAAATAACGCACGTCTTCGCGCCGGTGTTGAGGCAGCAAAGAAGCAATCCGTTCCGCGTGATACTATCGAGCGGGCCATTAAAAAGGGCGCGGGCTTGCTTGATGATCCTGTTCAGTTTGAGACCATTTCCTATGAGGGCTTTGCGCCTCATCGCGTGCCCGTGATTGTGGAGTGTCTGACGGACAATAAGAACCGCACGGCGGCCGATGTTCGGGTTCTTTTTCGAAAGGGACAGCTCGGTTCTCAAGGGGCTGTAGCCTGGATGTTCGATCGGTTAGGAGTCGTCGAGGCCACCATGGGTCAGGCAGGAGTAGACATCGAGGGCGCAGCTATTGAGGCAGGAGCCCAAAATGTCGAGCCACTTGAAGCGGAAGAAGTTCTAGCGGGCCAGACTGGCGCCCGATTTTTTGCCGATCCTACGGATCTGGATTCAGTCGCCAAGGCTCTAGTTCAGGCAGGCTGGACGGTGACGCTCTCGGAGCTCAGTTACGTGCCGAAAAGTATCGTAGAGCTTGGTGAGGCTGAGAAAAAAGAAGCGATCGAGTTCTTGCAGGCTTTGGACGATCACGATGATGTTCATCGCGTCTACACAGCGTTGAAGTAAGGCGCTCTATCCCGCTTTATCGAGAACAATTCCTTTTCGAAATCGTTTGATCGAACGATGGCTACCTGGGGTTTGCCGGTACCGGGTTAAGCCTGTGGGTCTTGAGGTGCAGGGTTGCTCTTTGAGCTTTCCCTGTAGTTCAGACCACTGCACTGATCCGAGTTCTGAGCGTTTCGGCTCGTCTTGAGCCGAGGGTTTTTCATTTTCCCTTTTCTCTTCTTCTTCCTCTGGTCTTCTCCAGTGGGGGTCGGCCGGAGGCTCTCGAAATCCTGCACCGTTGGGAAGGTCTCCATCGGTTTTTTCGCTCTCCGTGGGTTCTTGGGCAGACCGAGTGGGCGAAGAGCTGCTACTGAGCCAGTGCCCCACGGTTGGGTTAATTTGTTTGAGTCGCGTGAGCATGTCTTCGCTTTCTCAATAACGCGCCGCGCCTGGGCGCGTAATCTGCTTCTCACCTTTCAGTGTACTAGAAGAATTTACACGGCGGCAGTGTGTCATTTGGGCCCCTTATTCATCGATTTTGTTCATGTTTTCAGTGAGTTAACGAGGGTCGTTGACCTGCGAAGTCAGGGATGCTAACCAGACGGCTGTGGTGTTGGGAACGGGCCCAGGATCTGCCCCCATGAGGTGAAAATGTCCAAGGAAGCGACCGATCTTTTTGAAAAATGCCGTCAATTTGAAGATGCCAAGCGGATCCAAGCGGCCGGAGTTTATCCTTTTTTCCGCCCCATTGAGTCCACCTCGGGCTCTCGCGTGGTCACCCACGGACGTCGCCGGGTGATGATTGGATCGAACAATTATTTAGGACTCACCCATAATGCCCGTGTTCAGGAAGCCGCCAAGCGCGCCATCGATCAGTATGGAACCGGATGCACGGGGTCTCGCTTCTTAAACGGAAATCTTACAGCTCATGAAGAGCTCGAAGCACGTCTGGCAAAGTTTCTGGGTAAAGAGGCGTGCCTTGTTTTTGCGACTGGATTTCTAACCAACGCCGGAGTGCTTTCCTGCCTGATTGGTCGCAGCGATGTCATTTACTCGGATCGTGAAAATCACGCTTCGATTGTCGAGGGTACGCGCCTTGCGATTGGCGATACCGTAAAGTTTAAGCACAACGACATGGAAGATCTGGAGCGCGTGCTGAAAAATACGCGCTCAAAGTACGCTGGCGCACTCATTGTTGCCGACGGTGTTTTCTCGATGTCTGGCGACATCCTCAATTTGCCAGCAGTGGCTGAGCTTGCGAAAAAATATCAATGCCGTCTGTACATTGATGATGCTCACGCTCTAGGCGTTTTGGGCTCCAAAGGACAAGGAACCGAGCATCATTTCGGAATGGTCGGAGCAGCAGATCTTGTGATGGGAACGTTTTCTAAGTCGTTTGCTTCACTGGGTGGGTACGTGGCCGGCTCAGAGGAAGTGATTCACTACATCAAGCATAAAGCGCGGACGTTTATGTTCAGTGCTGCCATGCCGCCCGCTGCAGTGGGGACGGTGCTGGAGTGCCTCACGATTGCCGAAACCGAGCCTCAGCATTTGGCCAGCCTTCGTAAAAACTCGGCTAAAATGCAGCGCGAGCTGACGGCCATGGGTTATAACATTCTGGGCTCTCAGACCCCAATTGTGCCGCTTTTGATTGGTGATGACATGACAGCCTTTGCTTTCACCCAAAGGCTTTATGATCATGGGGTATTTGCAACTCCAGTAGTCAGTCCGGCCGTTCCCGAGGGTTGTGCGCTCATTCGCACCAGCTATATGGCCACCCATACCGATGAAGACTTGGATTACGCTCTTGAGGTGCTGCAGAAACTTGGGCGCGAGTTCGGTATCATTGGGTCTCAGGGCCGCTCTGAAGAGCTAGCTCAAATCGCACGCACCCATTTTGGGCGAATTTCTCAGGGCTCAGGGGTCGTGACAGCTCAGCTTTAATCTGACAAAGTGGCCGCATGATTGAGATTCGTCCTGTTCGAAGCTCTCAGGATTGGGAGCAATTCATTGGCTTTCCTTGGAAAATATACTCGGGAGACCCGAACTGGGTTCCGCCGCTTCGGATTGCAGTTAGGGACATGCTCGATGTTCGAAAGAATCCCTTTTTTAAACATGCGTTCATGAATGCTTGGTTGGCGCTCCGAGGTGGAGAGGTGGTCGGCCGAATCGTTGGAGTGGTGGACGATAACCATAATCGCTTTCATAATGAGAAAGTCGCCTTCTTCGGATTTTTTGAATCCATTAATCAGAAGGATGTCGCAGCAAAACTTTTTGCGACAGTTGAGAATTGGGCTCGCGAGCGCGGTATGACCACTCTTCGCGGACCAGTCAATCTGAGCACCAATCATGAGTGTGGTCTTTTAGTGGATGGCTTTGAAAGCCCGCCTTCGGTGATGATGACCTATAACCCAAAATACTATGAGCCCCTTTATGACGGAGCAGGTTTCACTAAGACCAAAGACCTTCTTGCTTACGATGTAAATAGTAACTCCAGATTTTCTGAGCGCCTCCTGGCGCAGTCTGAACGCTTAAAGGCTAACGGAAATGTTTCTTTCCGCACGATCAACATGCGGAAGTTCGCTGATGAAGTGAATTTGATTCTCGATATCTACAACGACGCTTGGGAGAGTAATTGGGGATTTGTTCCAATGCAGCCCGATGAGTTTCAGCACATGGCCAAAGACTTGAAAGCGATTGTTGATCCAAATCTTCTGCTCATTGCCGAAGTCCGAGGTGAGCCCGCTGGTTTTGGGCTAACTCTTCCTGATGTGAATCAAGTTTTTAAAAAAATCCCGGACGGAAAACTTTTTCCAACAGGCTTAGTGAAGCTTCTTTGGAACCTCAAGGGTCCAGGGCGATCTTCAACGGTGAATCGTTGTAGAATTCTGACTTTAGGAATTAAGAAAGCATTCCGAAACTTCAGTCTCGGGCCCTTATTTTACACTGAATACCTGAAGCGCGGACCCGCTGCGGGTTATCCTGTGGGCGAGGCGTCGTGGATTTTAGAGGACAATCGCCCGATGAATCGCGCGCTTGAAATGATGTGTGGAGAGCGCACGAAAGTGTACCGCATCTACGATCGGCCTGTGTCATGAGGTGCGAAGCTTGAAAATTCTCGGGGTAGATCCAGGCTCACGGCTGACGGGTTACGGTTGTGTTGAAGTCGTAGGCTCTAAGATGACAGCGCTAGATCACGGAACTTTGAAGCTTGCCAGCACTTCAGGCAAACAAGAAACCCCACTTGAGAAACGCCTTTTGGATCTGTTCAACGAACTTACTGAAGTGATCGATCGCCTCAAGCCTGATGTTTTGGCAGTCGAGCGAGTTTTTTTTGCGAAAAACGCAGTGTCGTCTTTGAAGCTTGGACAGGCCCGGGGCGTAGTGATCGTCTGTGGCGCGCTGAAGGATCTTCAGATCGTCGAGTACAGCCCGACCGAGGTCAAACGCGCAGTCGTCGGAAGCGGTACTGCAGACAAAGAACAGGTGGCGCGAGTGCTCGAGATGATCTTGGGACGTCAGGAGTTTGCGACGGCCGACTCCTCAGACGCGCTTGCTTTAGCCGTGTGCCATGGGCAGCAGTTTCTGGGTCGATCGGGAGCGGCCAGAGCCCAACTTGAAAAAAGTGCAGGTAAATCCGGCCGGAAGGGCCGTGGGCTTGCAGCCATGCTGGGGCTCACCCCAGAAGTGGTTGGAAATCGTAGACGCGTGGACTTCTCGAAAAAATCCTGATTAGCTGAGCGCATGATCGGTTTTTTGCGCGGTGATATTCTAGATGTCACCGACAATCGAATTCTGCTTCTTGTGGGTGGGGTGGGCTACCAGGTCACTCTTTCACAGGGACCGGAAAGCGCCGCCTTAGTTTCTGGCTCAAAGCTTGAGGTGCACGTTCATACCCACGTTCGTGAGGACGCACTCGATCTTTACGGATTTATCACCCGAGTCGAAAAAGAGCTGTTCTTGCTCCTACTCACGGTCAACGGCATTGGACCCAAAGGGGCTCTAGCGGTGCTCTCCGGGATGTCTCCCGCCTCGCTGGTGGAAGCGATTCTGGGAGGCGACCATGGGAAGCTTCAAAAAATTCCTGGGGTGGGCAAGAAAACCGCCGAGCGCTTGGTGCTCGAGCTTTCCGATGCCCTCAAGAAACGGCCCGATTTGATTGCTGTTTCGCCAGCAGCGGGTGGATCTTCTTTGCGTGGTGGAGTGCGCGCGGCGGCCACGAATTCTTTTAGCGTTCTTGGTAAAGCGTTTTCCGATGCTCAGGAAGCCCTCGTGCAGCTGGGGTTTCGTGAGGCGGATGTGGTGAGTGTTCTCAAGCGTATGGAGTCTGAGAGCTCGCCTGAGCTGAAGAGTCCCGAGCCCCAAGAGATTGTTCGGCGAGCGTTGCAGCAATTGCGGTAATGAAGAGAGGCATCCATGGCAGGACGAAACAGTTCTGAATCCGATCTTTCACGAGTCACTAGCCCCGAGCTTCAAGGGCAATGGGATGAGGGTGATGCTGAAAAGGGCCTGAGGCCCGAGCAGCTTGATGAGTACATTGGGCAAAACAAAGTAAAAGAAAACCTTCGGCTTTTCATTGAGGCAGCGAAGCTTCGCGGAGATTCGCTCGATCATGTCCTTTTGGCTGGACCTCCAGGGCTTGGGAAAACCACTCTGGCGCATATTGTAGCTCGCGAAATGGGAAGCCAAATCCATACTGTCAGTGGACCGAATGTAGAGAAAAAAGGTGATCTCGCAGCGCTGCTCACCAACCTTCAGCCTCGCGATGTTTTATTTATCGATGAGATTCATCGTCTTCCGAAAGTCATTGAGGAAGTGCTCTACACGGCGATGGAAGACTTCAAACTCGATTTGATTATGAACCCAGGTCCAGGCGCGCGAACGCTTCGGATTGATTTGCCGAAATTTACGCTTGTGGGCGCCACTACGCGAACGGGGCTTCTTTCAAGCCCACTTCGTGACCGTTTCGGAGTGCCTCTTCGGTTAGACTTTTATCCGGTGGCTGAGCTTCAAAAAATCGTCGAGCGATCTTCGGGTTTGCTTGATGTCGAGATCGATGCTTCAGGTTCGGCAGAAATTGCTAGACGTGCGCGCGGCACTCCTCGAATTGCCAATCGCCTTTTAAAACGTGTTCGAGATTACGCTCAGGTACGAGCCAAGGTTTCGCGCATTTCAGTTCAGGTGGCCCGAGATGCTCTGGCCTTGTTTGAGGTTGATGAGCGGGGGCTTGATCCACTGGATCGAAAATTTCTCAGTACCATTATCGAAAAATTCGATGGCGGACCGGTAGGCATTGAAACTCTGGCTTCAGCCTTGGGTGAAGAGCGCGACACGCTCGAAGATGTGTACGAGCCTTTCCTCATTCAAGAAGGGCTGATTCAGCGTACCCCTCGTGGACGAGTGGCTACGCGACTCGCGCATGAGCATTTGGGTTTTCCGTACCTGAAGGGTGGGGCCCCTCAGGGCGCTCTTTTTGAGTGATGGGTCCTCCTCGGGGGTGTTGAGAAAATCCCACAGTCGTGGGGATTTCGATTGTGTCTGAAATGTCACAGTGGGTGTTCCTGAAGGTGAATGGACGCCGCCAAGGCTCTGGCGATGATTTAAGTGGCTGAATTTTAAAGAAAAAGTTCCATCCTGAAATGGTGAAAAAAAAATCAAAAAAGCGGGCGGCAGGGCACAGAACTTGCGGTGGAAGGGGTATAGAGAGGCAGAGGGGTCGTGATGCTCGCACAAAGGACTGTCAAAGACATCGTGGTGTGGAAGGGAATCGGCCTTCATTCGGGTCGCCAAGTCACTATGCGGATTCTTCCGCTTCCGCCCCATAGTGGAATTCGTTTTGTTCGCACCGACCTTCCTGGATCGCCTGAAGTTCCAGCCCTTGCCGATTATGTGGTGAACACTCGTCTGGCGACGACCTTAGGAAAAGCTCAGGCCGTCATTAGTACGGTGGAGCATTTGATGTGTGCTTTTTTTGGACTTGGAATCGATAACGCCCGCGTGGAACTCGATGCGGCTGAAGTGCCCATTTCGGATGGAAGCTCGATGGAATTTTACCGCGCTCTTCAGGAAATCGGCGTGGAGTATCAGGCCGCTTCTCGCAAGGTGTGGCAGCTTCAAAAGCGCGTGGAGCTGAAAATGGGCGAAAAATGGGGCATTGCCGAGCCCTCGAGTTTGCTTGATATTTCAGCCTCTGTGGAATTTGATCACTCGGCAATCGGGTACCAGAGCTTTCGCTATCTGCACGGACAAACCCGTTTTGAAGAGTTTGGTTCGGCTCGCACTTTCGGATTCCTGAAAGAAGTGGAAGCCCTCAAAAAGATGGGTCTCGCTCGAGGCGGCTCTCTCGATAACGCCGTGGTTCTGGATGACTCGGGTGTGCTGAATCCGGGAGGGCTTCGTTACGAAAACGAATTTGCCCGTCACAAGGTGCTCGATGCTCTTGGCGATTTCGCTCTGGCAGGTCACCCCATTCAGGCGCGAATTCAGCTTCATCGATCGGGTCATGATCTTCACCGTGCGCTCTTAGGCGAGATTCTCGCGGCCTCGGTTTTAGTCGAACTCGAGCCTCGCTCGGTAGCGCAAAGAACGCCCCTTCGCCGGGTTCGCGCTGCTGCGATCTGAGGTCATTAAGGCAAAAACCAGGCATTTTAGGCCCCGGAGTTTCGGTTTGACTCTCGAAACGGAATTTTCTAGTTTCAGGCCTTCCTGATCGGTCGGGATGTGGCGCAGCCTGGCTAGCGCACTTGCATGGGGTGCAAGGGGTCGTGGGTTCAAATCCCGCCATCCCGACCAAAAAAATCGTTCAAAATCTGGATCTATTTGGTGAGGTTGTAGCTCACGCCTAAACTATTATAGGCCTGGTTTTCAAGGCCACCTGTAATCATATCCGGTAGACCATCGCCATTCAGATCGCCAATCGCGGGCACGACATACGCATTATTCTGGGTGTGGTTTTGGTAGCTGTAGCAAACCGCTGGATTGGTAAAGATAGAGGCGGTGCCGTTATTTCTGAAAAACTGAAGTCCCACGCCTCGCTTGAAGGCCAGCACATCGAGTCGGCCATCATCATCCCAATCCACCACTCGTGCAGCATTATAGTTGTAGTTGGTCATGTAGAGGGCTGGTCCAGAAAACGCGCCCGTTCCAAGGACGCCTCCGAGCAAGTAGGTCCAGCTGGCGCCGCTATCTGAGCTAAACACATAATCGAGCTGGCCATCGTTGTTGATGTCCGCAACTTCTAGGCTGCTAATACCGTTGGAGACGCCCATCGCAAAAGAGGTAGGCGTAAAAAACGTGCCGTCACCTTTTCCTCGGTAGAGAATCAGGCTGGCCTCATGGGTTCCAATGGCGAGATCCAGGAATCCGTCAAAATCAGTGTCTGCAACGAAGACCTGGGGCACCGACGAACCAGAGGGGGGTATCAGAATCGTGGGAGTCGTGGCAAAAGTGCCGTCTCCTTGACCCAAGAAAATGCTCACGCGCGACTGGTTGTTGCAGCCGTGGCCAATAATGAGATCGAGCTTCCCGTCTCGGTTGAGGTCTCCTGCAGCGATCGAGCGAGCACCTTGATTTGAGGTGCAGGTGGGGGCATCAATCTGAAGAAAACTGCTGACGATGAAAGTGCCGTCACCCACACCTAAACTTACTGAGAAGCTGCCATAGACGTTTTGGTTGTAGTTGGCGCTGGCGTAATCCTGGATTCCATCGGCGTTAAAATCCGCAAGGAGTGTTTGACGCGAAAAGTAGCCCCCAGAGCTGATATCCCCCGTGGTGATTCCAGAATTGGGCACCAGAGTAAATTGTCCGCTGGCATTGCCTAGATAGACATTCGAACTTCCTCCGAGCTTAAAGACAAAGTCGTTATACCCATCATTATTGAGATCCCCAATGTTCGGTGCACCGACAAGGTACGCATCGTAAAGAGGGCCGCCCGCAAAAAGAAACGGTCCACTCGAAGAGAGCACCGGAGTGGTGACGGAAGTCAGTAGATTGGTGGTGGTTCCGTCATAAGCGGTGGAAGTGCCATTATTCTTATAGGCCGTGAATCGAGAGTTTGCCCAACCGTTGCCACCCGAAAGTACGACTAAATCGAGCTTGGTGTTGGTGGTGCCTTGCCCAAACAGGTTATTTCCGAGGGCAATTCCGTTAGAATAGCCGGTACTGAGCACTCGTCGACTCGGAAAACTCCTCGAGCCACAGACGGTCTGTTGGTAAATGAGGGTGCTAAAGCGGACTGCGCTGTTTGAGGAGCCCAGCACAATATCGGCGCAGCCCACCCCACGGATGTCACCGGCTTTGACCCAGAATCCACCCGCTAAATCGCTCGGAAGAAGCTGCGTGTAGCCGTTAAAGCCTCCCAGGCCATTGCCATAGACCACATAAGCACCTTCATTTCCGCCCATGACAATGTCTCGATTTCCATCGCCGTCGATATCCATTGTCGAATAGATCGGGCCAGCAGTTGAAGTGGCGAACCCGTTGTACACCGTGGTGGGGTTACTCGGGAAGGTGCCTGCAGTGGTGCTCGTCCCTTGGTAAACTAGAACAGCGCGGTTGACATCCCAGGTGGTGACCACCAGATCCAGAATGCCGTTGTTCCTGAGATTCACCAAGGCTACTCCCCTGGTTTTATTATTGGGTGAAGCCGGGACATAAGAGGGCCCCGAGTAATAGTTAAAGATGTTCTGAGCGGTATTATTGCAGGTGGTGCTCGCACCGCTATAGCTCACAGTCGTGAGAGAGCCGCAGTTAACGAAGACAAATACCCCGACAGCGCCATCATTAGAAGCCACGAGATCCAGTCGCCCATCCCCATTAATATCTCCAAAAGCGACTTGTTGGGGAAGATTCAGTCCCGCAGAGATTGTCTGTCGTGTGAGGTTCGAGCCACAGACTTGGTTGGTACAGCCAGCGGTCCAGTTGCCATCGCCTTTGATGATCTGGATTTCAGATACCGTATCTCGAACTATGGCAATGACATCCAGCCTTCCATCTCCGTCCATATCCTGGATATAGATGTTTGACGGTAATCTCGAGTTCGTTAGGGTGTAAAAATAATTCGTAAAAGTACCGTCGCCATTATTGAGTGCGACGCCCACTTCGCTTGTGGATCGAATGCCGTAAACAAAATCGGGCCGGCCGTCTCCATTCATGTCCGCAAGTTGTGCATCCTGGACATTGCTGCGCGTAGTGCTTGCGGCGCTTGCAGGAGCGGGATTGAGTGGTGTGACCACTCCCGTGTCAAATGCGCCGGTCTTTGTTGAGGAAAAAGAGCCGGTGCCAGTGGAGGCCACAAGTTTTATCACTTTCGTGCGAGTGGTGGAAAATCCACGACCATCGGTGACTGTGATACTAGCGTTGTAGTTTCCCGCCGAGTTTGAAGCCGCAGGGGTGCCCGTAATATAACCCGACACCGTATTGAGCGATAACCCTTGCGGAAGTCCGGAGGCAAAGTAAGTAAGCGTTCCCACCCCACCTGTGACCTTCACGTTGTCGAGGTACTGAACCCCAACGGCAGCAGTTCTAAGCCTGCCATCGATGTCTTTGATGATCCGGGGTGGGATGGAGACATTGATGGAATAGCTTCGGCTTGCGCTTTGGCTAGAAGCATCACTAACAGAGATGGTGACCGCAGCGCTTCCTAGTTTGGCATTGGCACCTGGGCTTGGAGTGCCAGTGATCGCTCCTGTCGAGGAGTTGAGAAAGAGCCCGGTAGGAAGGCTTCCACTCGAAACCGTAAAGTTAAAGGGGCCCACACCCCCAGTGGTTGAAATGGTGGTCGAATAAGTCTCGTTAATGCCCGCATTCGGGAGGCTCGAGGTCGTGATGGTGAGTGGTGTGCTGACGAACAGATTCAAGGCGCTTTGGACAGAAAGCCCGTTGGCATCTGTCACCAGGATGCTCATGCTGTAGCTTCCTTGAGCAGTAGTGCTCCCGCTGATGAGTCCAGACGAAGTACTTGAAAGTCCTGAAGGTAGCCCCACAACACTGTAGCTATAAGGGGTTGTTCCCCCGGACGCCGCAAGTGCGGCGGCATAAGCGACCCCAGAAATCGCACCCGGTAGACTTGGAGTAGTGAGTTTTAGGGGCTCCACGACTTTGAGGGAAAACGACTGAGAAGCACTGGTAGCTCGATTATCGGTGACCTGCACGGTGAAATCAAAGGATCCGGATGTGGTCGGTGTTCCGGAGATAATCCCTGTCGAGCTGTTCATGCTCATTCCAGTCGGTAAAGAGCCAAACGAGAGATTGTACGAATAAGGTGGGAGCCCACCAGTGACATTGATGGTTCGCGAATTTGCAGAATTCACAATCACAGGCAGGAGAGTCGTTGCTGAGAACCCCAGAGGAGCGTAGGGGCTTGGGTTCACTACAAGCGAGTAATTCTGTGTGGCCACACTCGAGGCAGCGTCTTGCACCCGAACCGTGAAGCTAAAAGTTCCTGCTGCCGTTGGAGTACCGCTGAGCGCCCCTGTTGAAGAGTTCAACGAAATTCCAGAGGCAAGGGCTCCACCGCTCACCGAGAACGAGTATGGAGCCACTCCACCTGAAATTAGAACAGCCTGGCTATAAGGCACTGTGACCTGCCCGCCAGAGAGGGTCGTATTGACGAACGTTGGAGGTGAAGGGGCAGCGATGGCCAAGCTAAATACCTTGGTGGCTGTTCCTTGAATGGTGTCGGTGACCCTGACTGTGAAGCTGGAGCTCCCGGCAGTCGTTGGTGTTCCAGTGATGGTACCCGAGGCGCTGTCCAAGACTAGACCAGCGGGTAGGCTTCCCTCAGTAATCGCAAAGCTATAGGGTGGAACACCGCCGGTGGCCCCGATGACTTGGGCATAGGCCACGGTTTGCGTGCCTGCGCTCAGCGAGGACGTAGTAATCACGGGTGCTGCGGGTTGAAGAATTTGCAGGCTTAAGTTTTTAGTGGTGGAGCTACCCAGGGCATCGGTTACCGAGAAGGTAATTGAGCCTGTGCCCGACACTGTCGGCACGCCACTCAGAACTCCGGCTGTAAAACTCATTCCAGCCGGAAGTGTTCCGTTTTGAATGGCGAGCGTCAGCGGAGCGTAGCCTCCTGAAGTTTGTAGTACCTGCATGTAAGGCGTTCCTGCAGTGCCCGAAGCTAAAGTTGTGGTAGTGATGACCGGCGCAGCAGGGTTCGCTACAACGAGCACAAACGCCTGAGTGGCCGTGGCACCGACGCGGTCAGTGACGGTGATTCCAAAATTTGAGGTTCCGGCGACCGTCGGGGTTCCACTTAAAATTCCCGAGGAACTGTTTAGACTAATACCTGGTGGGAGCGTACCTGAGCTAGCGCTTACAGCGAAAGTAAAGGGTTGTGCTCCAGCCGTCACATTGAGGGCTTGAGCATAAACCGACTGAGTCGTTGCCGAGGGAAGAGTGGTGGTGACAAAAGCGGGCGGGCTTGGAGCTCCTACTAGGAGGCTATAGCTTCGAGTGGAATTTCCCCCGACAGAATCAGTAATTCTAAAAGTGAGTGTGGCGGTTCCAGCTGCGGTCGGGGTTCCAGAAATGGTTCCGCTTCCGGTATCAAAGTTCAGCCCCGCAGGCATCGTTCCAGAAATGAGCGCGTAGGTGTACGGGGTTACGCCATTTACGCCTGAAAGAACCGTGGCGTAGGAGGTTCCCACCATGGCATCCGGAAGGCTTGTGTTGGCGATTTGAGGAGACGCTGCTGCGACAATGTTCAGCAGTAAGCTTTTGTTCGAGAATAGATTATTTGCATCTGTGACTCGGAAGCTTAAATTTACAGTGCCAGCAGCGGTAGGAATCCCTGAGACTGTTCCATTGCTGGTGTTCAACGATAGACCCGCGGGGAGCGTTCCGCTATTGAGCGAGAAGGTGTAAGGCGCAGTCCCACCGCTGGTTTGTAAGACCTGAATGTAATTGGCGCCTGTGGTTCCAGAGGCAAGATCGGTTGTGGTGATGGTGGGCCCTGAGGGTAGAGCCACGGTCATGGTGTAGACTTTTGAAGCGGTCGCTGCAACTCCGTCAGTAACTCGTACCGTAAACGGAAAAGTGCCTGCTGAAGTGGGAGTTCCCGAGATGATTCCGGAGCCAGAATCCAGGGTCAGACCTGCAGGAAGAACGCCTGAAAGCACTTCGTAGTTAAACGGAGCTATTCCTTGCACTAAAGTGATCACCTGCAGGTATGAAGTTCCCGCAGTGGCACTCGCTAGAGAGCTGGTCGTGATGACCGGAGGCGGAGGTGCCGTGACGTTAATACTAAATGAGCGTGTTCCAGTGGAGCCGCTGGCATCGGTCACTCTTCCTGTGAAAGTAGAGCTACCCACCGCTGTGGGGATTCCTGAAATGATGCCCGTATTCGAATCTATAGTCAGACCCGCCGGAAGAGAGCCGCTGCCTGACTGGATTGAAAATTGATACGGAGGAGCGCCCAGGTTTGCCGCGAGCACTTGAGCGTAAGAAGAACCCACTACGCCATTACCGAGAGAGGTGGTCGTGAAGTTCGGGGCTGGTGGCGATGCGATTGTCAGCGTGTAGTTCTGAGAAGTAGTCGAATTGAGATTATCCGTCACACGAATCGCAAAAGAGGCGACTCCTGCTGCAGTGGGGGTTCCTGAAATAATGCCTAAATTCGTATCTAGAGTTAAGCCCGCAGGGAGCGATCCGCTCGCAACGGCATAACGGTAGGGAGTGACGCCACCTGCTGCGGTGACGACTCCCGCGTAACTAGAGTTCACTGTCCCGTTCGGGAGCGTGGAGTTGGTGATGGACGGTATTGCTGAAACCGGGGCTACCGTATTGAGAAGAATGTCACCGGTTCGTTGCCAACCGTGAGCGTCGCTCACGGTGACCGTCAGGGTTGCTGTACCTGTTGCTGAAGGATTTCCGGTAATCAGACCAATGGATGGGGTGAGGGTAAATCCTGTGGGAAGCCCTGTAGCGGCGTAAGTGTACGGAGGAGTTCCGCCGACTGCCGTAAGAACGGCGCTATAGCTTGAACCTAGAACCGCATTCGGAATGCTTCTTGTGGTGAATGTAAAGGGCACCGAAATCTTCAGCGAGAAATCTTTTGTGGCCACCGAGCCGTTGCCATCAACAGCACGAATCGAGAATTCATATTCCCCGGGTGAAGCGCTCAGCATTCCGGATAGAAGTCCGTAGCTCGTGAGGGTGAGACCTGTGGGAAGAGTTCCGGGCTCGACACTATAGGAAACCGGTTCAGTTCCGTTACTGGTGGCTAACATCACGGTGTACACATCGCCCGTGTAGGCTTGCGGCAATAAACTTCCAGTGGAGCTAAATTGAAAGACGCCTTGCTGTCCGGAGCCCGAAGTGGTGGCCAGCGACACTTCCTCAAGACCGTCGAATCCGTTGTTCTTAAAACAGCCACTCAGCGAAAGACTGATCGCGATTGCTGCGAAAAGCTTTTGTCCGTAGAGAAAGAACGGCCTTTGGTTGCACAAGCACATGCCAAAGTTTCGGTAGGCTCGAAGAAAAAATTTACAGTGCTCTTTCAGGGGGGCTGAAAAATAAGACCGATATCCTTGTGTGTCAGATCCTTGACTCACGTGCTGCATGAGTTCTAGGATACCCGGACTAACGCATAGCGTCATCTTGGGCTTTTGCACTTTAAGTACCTGATTTTATGGAATAAAAATAGTCTCGCACCCCTACCGGGCAGCTCACGGGCTCAAAAACCACTACGATTGTCGAGGTTTAGAAAATTTTTGGAGATGCCGATAGTCTCTACAAGATGTGTCTGAACTTGAATTGGATCCGCCGTGCTGCTGGCTGTTTTCTTCTCGCGATACTGTCGCTCGGAGCGGGAGGCTGCGCGAGTTCGTCTTTGAGTGTGCGAAGCGAGCCTTCAGAGAGTGAGGTGCTTGTTCGTAAAGGAAGCGCTGCACCCGTGAAGCTGGGAGCCACTCCGTTTGTGATGACAAGCGATAACTCGCGCGAGTGGCTTGGAGATAGCTTTGAACTCATCGTTCGAAAAGAGGGATACGCGGCTCAGTCGGTGGTGGTGCCGAAGCTTGCCTTAGGCGCGAGCTCGCAAGTGGACATTGTTCTTAAGGAAGCCGCTCTTCCGCAATCTTGCGCCCAACAAGACCTGAGCTTAAATGAAATCGCCAGTGGCGTTGCACAGGCTCAGTATTTTTTAAGTAGGCGCAGTTACGAAGAGAGCCGCAGGAAAATTCAGGAACTGATCAATAAATTTCCTGGTGTAGCTGCGCTACATACGCTTCTTGGAAACCTCTTTTACATTCAGAAAGATTTTCAGAGCGCTTTGGAAGCTTATCGTCGATCCAAAAGAATTCAGCCAGAGAATGCGGAGACCACTCGGATGATTGAGAAACTATCTAGTTTTAAAGGAGGGCAGTAAGCATGTTTTATATTGCGGGCTTATCCTTAGCTTTTTTAAGCATCGTCGGGGCGATTTTTCACCTCCATCAATCCGCCTCTCTTTACTTTGATGTGGTGGCATTGCTGGTGGTGATCGGTGGAACGATCGCGGTAGCCATCACCACGCTGCCGTGGCACTTTTTTCCAGAAATTTTATCGGGCTTAAAAAAGCTATTTCTTGGAGACAAGAGAGAGCCACGGGCGCTTCTCACCGAATCCATGCGATTCATTCGCTCGTCTCACTCAGGTGTGCCGGCCAAGGATATTCAAGTGCAGGGGCTTGCTAAAGAAATTCTCAACGACGGAGCAGAAATGCTGAGCTTAGGGTTTTCTTCAGAGCATCTTCGCGCCATTCTCTCTGAGAGAATCCGAGAGACCTGTGATCGGCAAAGCCGGGTGGCAAATGCCGTTCGTTCGTTGTCAAAATATCCACCTGCTTTTGGATTAACGGGCACTGTTCTGGGGTTGGTTAGCTTAATGCGAGGTTTATCTGATGCATCGGGCGCAGAAGAAACCGGGATGCGGATGGCCGTCGCACTGGTAGCTACTCTTTATGGTCTATTGATTTCAAACCTGATCATCAATCCTGCAGGTGAAAGTCTATTGAAGCAGGCTTCGATCGAACGCAAGGACGCCGATTTGGCGCTACAGGCAGTGCTTCTTGCTGCCGACCGTGTTCCGCTCTTGGAATGCCATGAAATGCTGAATTCGTTTGTGCACTCGAAAGATCGCATTCCTCTAAGTAGCACCCTTTCTTCCGAATTTGAGACTCCGCAGGGGAGGGCCGCTTGAGGACCATTCCTAGAGCCGAGGCATTTGAATCCGAGGTGGATAGCGAGGGAACCTGGGCCATTAGTTACGGCGACATGGTCACATTGCTTCTGACCTTTTTTATTTTGTTTTTTAGTGTCTCTAAGAATGCTCCCGGCAGCGCCTCTTCTGAGAAAACCAGGCAATCGGCCATGGCCCTTCATTTGACCTCTCAGCTGGGCAGTAAAGAGGAAAAGCCCGGTGTCGGGTCTGAAATTCTGCCTTTAGATCCTTACGCCGCGACGGTGCACCGAATCGGCACCAAAATTGTGGTCGAGTTTCCTGGTATTTCTTTTTTTAAGTTTACAAAGACCGACCTCACTCCAGAGGGCAAAAATGCGTTAGCGCGGTTTTCTCAGTCGTATCTTCCTTATGCAGGAGGCTACCAGGTGTCCGTTCGAGCCTACACTGACGAAAAGCCAGTTCGGTACGGAGCACATCGCTTTCAGGATAATATGGAGCTTTCGGTGCTTCGATCGGTCACAGCTCTTCGCTTCTTGCAGAAAGCTGGGATTCCCTTACGTCGTTTGAAGCCCGGAGGCTTTGGAGAGATTCGAGCCCCTGCCTCGAACTCGACAACGGCGGAACCCGTTCGTTCTCGGACCAAGGGAAGTCCGATGGCTAGAAAAATTGTACTCGTTCTTGAACCCGTTCCGAGGGATGCACTATGAAGCGCTTCATTGTTCTCGTTTTTTTCGCAGCAGTTTCAGCTCTTCTTGCCGAGCCTGCGAGGGCCGAGGTGGTTCTTAAACATCCTCGGGTAGCCGAGCTTGAAGATAAACTGACTCGAGACGCAAGCACTTACCTTAAGGGTCGGTTCCCGAATTCTCCATTCATGGTGACTGTTTCAATCGATCCTCTTCGTCGCGTGGAAACCAAAGCAGCGGGTGCTGGATCGGGCGAAGCCGAATTGCCCTATCTTGACTGGCAGTCGTCAGATGAGGTTCGAGATGAGTGGGATGATCCACAAGTGTCCTTGGGAGGACTGATGGTTCGCGTGAAGCGAGCCAAGGTATCTATTTCTCTTCCTCACTCCACTATGGACGATGAAGCCAAGGAAATTAAAGACTCTATTTTTAGCTTTCTCAACCTGATGCCTGCACGAGATGAAGTGGTGATCGAAAGGCGTAAGTGGAGCGATAGCCGAGATAGTCAATGGATTTGGATTGGAGCAGCCGCCTTGATGATTTTTGTGGTCCTCGGCGGAATGCACCTGATTCACCGAAGCTCTTCCAGTAAACTCGCTTCAGCACTGATGAGCGTGAAGAATCAGGCGGGTGCCGGTGGAGTGGGCGCGGGCGCGGTGGCTATGGAATCAGCAGGTATGGCCTCTGCTGGTGGACCAGAGGCCCAGGGCTCTGGCGGAGACGTCAGCTTCTCTGATCCAATTCGAATTCGCGAGTTAACGGTTCGCTTGATCGACTCCATTATCGAGGACGGGGCGTTTCCGAATTTAGCCGACATGCTGATTTTAGATCAGCTGGGAAGACGAGACGCGAGTCAGTTGGGTGCACTGTTGGCGGAGTTCCCACTTGAGCAACAAAAGATTCTTTTTTCGCGTAGCTCAGGCACTCATTGGCTAGAAGCTTTTCGCAAGCCTGGAAGCTTAGATTTAAAAACCTTAAATGTGTTACAGACTCTTGCGCATAACTTGCGTGACCCCCAGCTCAAGGAGCAACAAGACGTTTTCATTTATGTGTGGCGGCTCGAAGAGCAAATGACTGGCTTTATCCAGCGACTCAATCATTCCGCGGCGATCGCTATTTTGTCTGGCCTACCCAAAAGCATTTCTATCGGAGTTGCCAGAAAGGCATTCCCAGGAAATTGGGCAGTACTCCTGGATACCAAGATGAATCCCCCGCAGCTTTCGAGTGGAGAGATGAAAACTATTGCGACATCCGCACTGAGTGCGCGTCCGCTGCAGAGCTTTTCAGATATTCAGCGCTACCGAAATGAAGTGGAGCTTGTGGAGTATTTGAAAGGCGTGGATATCGCAGAGGAGCGAGAAATTTATGGAGCATCACCTCAGGACTCTATGATTCATCGGATTCGGAAGCCGTTTTTCCTGGTTTTTGAGCAACAGGAAGCGGTTCTTCGCGATTTAGTTTCTAAAGTTTCTTTGGGTGACTGGGCCTTGTCGCTCTTTAATGTGAATCGTCAAGAGCGGCGGATGCTAGAGTCGCTGTTCTCTGAGAAGCAGCGTTTC
>JAGWZD010000283.1 GCA_018968995.1 Bdellovibrionales bacterium | reverse complement strand
GCTGATTACTCTGGTTGGGAAAACAACTTCATCCATCCCGTAACCTTCGTAACGATGAAATCGTCCTTTTAGAAAGACTGCAGCGACTCCTTGAATTTTACCAATGGTCATCTGACCGGAGTAGCCCTCGATTGAAGTACCGTGGAAATTTGGAATCTCTGAATAAGGAATTGTGACCGAATCCGTAGCTCTCTCGGCAAGAGCCCCCATTCCTGAACCAAGAACAATTCCCACTTCCGGCCTCAAGGAAGTGCGCGCCTGAATAGCTCCAACAGATTCTTGGATTCTTTCGTAGAGTTTTGATGAGGCCGGCGACATGGGACTCAGACTATACGTGCCTAAGTGATCGAGTCAAAACAACTTTTAGGTGATTTCGGCGTGAACTAGGGGTGGAAGCTTGGGTCGAGTGCCCGAAATCTCGAGAGAGGCCTGAAACCGTTGCTCAAGCGCATGCAGTATCTTTTCATCTCGAGCAAAAACGGTAGCGATTGTTTGGCCCGAAGTCAGTTTTGCGCCTAATTTTGCGTGAAACCAAATCCCCACAGCGGGGTCTACCGGGTCCGCAGCTCTTTTACGTCCTCCACCAAGATCCACCAGAATTTTGCCAAGAGCTTCAGTGTCCATGCTCTTCAGGTAGCCGCGCTTTTTTGATTTCCATTGAACTTCAATCGGTGCCTTGGGGAAGAGGTTCGGCTCGTCTAACCAGGTTAAATTTCCTCCCTGTTCAGACACCATGGATCTGAACTTCTCCCATGCAGTACCATCTTGCAGTTTCTTCAAGGCAAGGATGCGCCCATCCTTTAAATTTTTCGCTTTTTTCCCGAGCACCAGCATATGGGCGCATTGAGTGAGGGTGAGTTCCCGAAGATCAACCGATGAAAGATCTGAAGACGCAGGCTTAGATCCTCGTAAAATCTCGATGCACTCGAGCACTTCTAAGCTGTTACCTACGGCATACCCGAGTGGTTGATTCATATCTGTAATAAGCGCCCTAGCCGGTAGACCCATTTTTTTGGCCACAGTAATCAAAGATTTAGCCAGCGTTTTGGCCTCACTCAAGGTCTTCATGAATGCACCGCTTCCGACCTTTACATCCAAAAGAAGTGCATTCGTACCTTCAGCCAGCTTCTTAGATAAGATCGAGCCGCAGATCAACGGAACGCAAGGTACAGTGCCGGTGACATCTCGAAGTGAATAGAGCTTTTTGTCAGCCGGTACGATTGAAGCGGTTTGTCCGATAATTGCGCATCCGGCATTTTTTAAAATTCGAATGTAGTCCTGTTTTGAAATCTGGACCTGAAAGCCTTCGATCGATTCCAGTTTGTCCAGAGTGCCGCCGCTATGTCCAAGTCCGCGACCAGCCATCATGGGAACTATTAGCCCGCATGCCGCTGCGAGAGGGGCGAGTATCAAAGAGACCTTATCTCCAACACCGCCAGTAGAGTGTTTATCCACTTTTGTGCCTGCGACTGAAGAGAGGTCGATTCGCTCGCCACTTTCGAGCATCGCTTTAGTCAAAGCTACGGTTTCAGCTGGCGTCATCCCTTGGAAGAAAGTGGCCATCAGGAATGCGGTCGCCTGGTAGTCTTCGATGGTTCCTGCGGCTATGCCCTTGATAAAATCTCGCAGCTCTTCACTGGAAAGCTCATGACCGTCGCGTTTTTTTTCAATAATCAAAACTGGATTGACGCTCATGTTGTCCCCGTGGAGCCATTCGACAAGTCAGAGAGGAAAGATTGCCCCTCGAGGCCAGATCCCTCAGGAATCTCTCTTCCGGTGAGAGCTTCATAAACTGTTGCTCCGACGTCGCCGAAACAATTTCGAATTCCCATGTTCACGGCGCCTGACTTGCTGGTCTTCTCGCCATGAAACCAAGGAGAGTAAGCTAAAATGGGTATGTATTCGCGTGTGTGATCGGTGCCCGGGTAAGTGGGGTCATTGCCGTGATCCGATGCGAGAATGAGTAAGTCTCGCTCTTGGAGGCGGCTCATAATTTGAGGTAGCGCTTGATCAAATTCTTCAAGAGCTGAACCGTAGCCCAAGACGTCTCGGCGGTGCCCATACAGCATGTCAAAATCAATCAAGTTGCAGAACAGAAGTGTGCCAGGGGCCGTCCGTGTTTCAAGCTGCTCAAGTAGTACCCTGAGACCGTCTGTGTTTCCTTCAGTGTCTATATTCTCTGGGACACCCTGCCCGGCAAAAATATTAGAGATTTTACCGATCCCTATCGTTTGTACGTTTTGCTTCTGCAGAAGATCTAAAAGAGTGGGTCTGTCCGGAAGCTGAGCGTAATCTTTGCGACGATAAGTGCGTTTAAATGGAGTTCCATTGGCAGGATTTCCGACAAAAGGCCGTGCGATTACTCTTCCTATCTGGAGCTCGTCGCAAATCTGTCTTGCCGACTTGCAGATCGAATAAAGCCGTTCAAGCCCAAAAGTCTCCTCGTGGGCTGCAACTTGCCAGACGCTGTCGGCGCTGGTGTAGAGAATTGGTTTTCCGGTCCGAATATGTTCAGGACCGAGCTCTTCGATAATTTCTGTTCCACTCGCACTCTTGTTACCTAGTACACCAGGAAGATTATTTTCTCGACACCACCGCTCAATGACTTCTTGCGAGAAACCGTTAGGGAAAGTGGCAAACGCTTTCGAAACGACCAAGCCAGCCATTTCCCAGTGTCCTGAGGTGGTGTCCTTGCCACATGACTTTTCAAGCGCCTTTGCATAGGCACCACGGCCTTCCGCACTGGAGCACGGAGAAACTCCTGCCATAGGTGTGAGATTTCCTATTCCTAATTGTCGAAGATTCGGAAGCTGCAGAGGGCGCCCCATTTTAGTGGAAAATTGCGTGGCAAGATTTCCGAGGCTATTCGATCCAGTGTCCCCATATTTGGCTGCGTCTGGGAGCTCACCAGCTCCGACTCCGTCTAGAACGATCCAGATCACTCGATTCATTTGGGCCTGCATAAGTACTCCTTTAGTAGGATCCCTGAGTCTGATTTGATTTGCCTGCAACAACAATAGAGACACTACTGGAAGTGCCAAGGCGATCCGCTCCAGCAGCGATCAGTTCTTCAGCAAACTGGCGAGTTTTAACACCACTTGAGGCTTTAATTTTCACCTTGGGGCTAACCACTTTTCTCAGAAGAGAGATGTCTTCAGTGGTCGCTCCACCGGTTGAAAATCCGGTGGATGTTTTCACGAATGATGCTCCGGCGAGTTCTGAAATAGCAGCGGCGGCCACCTTTTCCTCGTCACTGAGCAAGCAGGTCTCCAGAATCACTTTTACAGGGATTTTTCCGGCAGCATGAACAACACTACGAATATCATTGAAGACAAACTGCCAGTCACG
>JAGWZD010000282.1 GCA_018968995.1 Bdellovibrionales bacterium | reverse complement strand
ACTCCATCGAAGGCTTGATACTCGAGCTGCTCGATATCTGAGTGCAGGGCCGTGAGGGCGGCAGACAGTCCCTGAGAGTCGAGGATGGTCAGGTACTTCGTGCGATCAAAGGGGTCGTGGCGGTTGCGTTCTTCCATGGTTGCAGTAGCTTAGCTCATGTTTTTGACACTTCCAAGTGAAGTGATAGAGTCCCCCGGTCCAATCGGAGGCCATGAATGGAAAGTATTACCGGTGCTAGTTCTGGGTTACTCGCTCGAGAGTTTGCTGTTTACCGCGACGAGATTGCCCAGTTGATGCGCTGCAAGGATTGGGAGCGCTTGGTTTCGAGTCTTTCACAGCTGAACACCGTTGCCGAGGGCGCGGGATATCGAGATATATGTTTAAAGTCGCAGGCCGTAATGGACTTGCTAGGCCGCCGAGGGGCTGGTCGTGATTTGCCTGGAGATCGGGTGCTGGGGTTAATGGATGGACTTTTGGGTGACCTTGCTCATTCCGAGTGGCGCGAAAAGGAGCTGCTGTCCTCCTTGCCCGTGTCCGAGGGGGCACCGCTTTCGGCCTGGGAAAATCCTCGGGCTCATGATAGCCGACTTCAGTAGACCTTGAGTCGGGGTGTAGCGCAGCCTGGCTAGCGCATCTGCTTTGGGAGCAGAGGGTCGCTGGTTCGAATCCAGTCACCCCGACCATTTTCTCTGAGAGAGCATAACGTATGTCTCATTCGCCTGGTTTTCTGGCCCGAGTGGCCGTGGCCAAATCCAAGATTAAAGAAACGTCGGTAGAAGCGGTGGCCGCCCGAATCAAGAGTGGAGAGTCCCTGATTTTAGTAGACACTCGCGAAGACGAGGAGTGGAAGGCAGGGCATATCCCTGGTGCCGTGCATATCGGCAAGGGCGTGATTGAGCGGGATATCGAGCAGCAGATGCCCAATAAGTCAGCTGAGATTATTTTGTATTGTGGAGGAGGTTTTCGCTCTGCAATTGCCGCTGAATCATTGCAGCAGATGGGGTACACCAATGTCCTCTCGATGGACGGGGGCTATCGAACCTGGAAGGAAAAAGGTCTTCCCACGGTGCTGCCTTAAGACGTTTTGAGAAGTTCGGATAATGTCGATCGTGCCAGGTCCCAGTCGTGATGCTTTCTAATGAGTTCTAGGGCCGATAGAGTGGTCTGTTTTCGAAGCTCTGGAGTTCGAATCAGTTTGAGTAAAGCAGTCGTGAATGCATCTGGTTTGTCGTCTATCCAGATCTCTTGCCCAGGTGTAAATAAAAGTCCCGCGCTGCTTCGGGTCGTACTGACCACAGGCCTTCCCGCGGCCATGGCTTGTAGAAGAAACTGAAATCCGGCGCGAGGTTTCCGATGGGGAAGAAAGCAAATTAGAGCCTCAGTCAGGCAGCTCAGCATTCCCTGATTTGCCGCTGCTAAATCATTTTTATCCCAAGTGCGATAATCAATCTTGTAAGTCTCAAGCATCCGTAAAAACTGGGCTGGAGCCGATGGTCCAGCTACTAAGATTCGAGGAAGCTGATCTTTTAGTGCTGCTCGAAGCCGAGGTAAGACTTCTTCTGCAAACCACAATAATCCCTCCTGTTGAGCAGGGTCCTCAAGGTCTCCACAAAAGAGAAGTTTAGTGCCGGGTTTGTCTTGGAGGAATTGGAAACTCTGAATTTCAACGGAAGGGCCTAAAACGCGAACACGTGAGTGAGGGGCGAGTTTGAGTGCCCGTGCCGCATGGAGAGGGGATGAGGCCACCACTGCGTGAGCTCTCTCGCAGCGACGTCGCTCGTAGTAAGAGTCTCTCCAGGCCTCGGGAAGCCGAATCCACTGCAAAAAGCTGCTGGAGGCATCCCTCAAGATCTGACTGCTCGCCATTCGATCCTGATCAACGATCACTCGATATCCCAGTCCTTGAGCCTCCTCGACAACGCCGGCCATACTCGCACCCGAGAACCAAATCCAGCGGGGCGCCTGGTTCCGGGCGCGAAGCTTCCTCAATTCGCGAACCAAGGCTGCCGAGCAACTTCCTGGAACCATGGACGTCCAGTCTCCGACCCACTGTTCAGCAGGCCAGAGCCATTTCCAGGACTCAACGATTCGATTTTCAATGGGGTGAGGCCCTCTTTGCTCGATGGGGCGATAGGGGGGGTGAAGGCTCAAAACAGAAACAGGAAGCAATTCGCTCAGTAGTTTGAGGAGATAACTTTCGCGGGATCGGATCTGAGGAGTCACCAGGAGAAGGGATTCAGAAGTGGACACTTCTTCACTATAGCCCTCTGTGGCCTGAAAAACACCGATCTTTTAGGTCATATCACCCTGTATTTATTGGCGTTTTTTTGCCCCCCTTAAAGGTTGACTGTTACAGTCACCTATGGTTTAAGCCGGCGCCAATGAAGCGCGTTTCTGTGTGTATTTTGATGTTACTTTCAGTGGGCTGTGCAGCTCGAGAAATGAATTGCCCTGTTCCTGCGGACCAAAAGTCCTCATTTATGGCTGTCGCAGAAGAGTTTCCTCTTCAAGTGGGTGGAGACGCTTCCTGGAGTCTTTCGGAAAGAGAGTCGTTAATCCAAGCAGTTGAACGTTGGAACGAGCCCGCGAGAAATCAGATGTCTCAAGAGGCACTCAGTGTGAACTTCAAAACCATCAGTAGTTTATCGAATGAAGAAGACCTTCAGGGCTGTGATCTTCAGGAAGGTTCGCCCTCAGAGTTCGCGGTTCATCGAGTTCAATCCCTGTCGAGATGGAGTGCTCTCGGTTTTGCTGAAAACACTCCAGCCGTTACGCTGAGATGTCATCGAGGGGACCAGCTAGCCAAGCAGGCGATTTTGGTAAATCCCGAGCTTGTTCATCAAGACCAGCTGATGAGTGTTTTTGTCCATGAGTTGGGTCACTCCTTAGGCTTAGATCACAGCTGTCAGCTAAGCGGGGATTCTCCCAGTTTCCGAGGTTGTTCAGGGCTTTCATCCGATCATCCCTACGCCTTGGCAGTGATGTTTCCGACGCTCAGGGTTGCACGCCCCTCGGAGAGTCCTAGTTTTGGTAGTTACTTCAAGACGCTCGATCTCAAGGAAAGTCTGGGTACAAACGATGTGACTCGGATTGGATGTATCTATGGGCGTTGAGGTCTGCTCATGATTTTCTTGATGGGCTCAGCGGCCTGGGTCGGATTTGTCCATTCGCTTGCTCCTGGCCATTGGTTGCCGGTGGTGCTTTTAGCCAAGGCGCGGAAATGGTCGCCGAAGAAGGCCTCCGCTGCAGCGCTGATCGCGGCTTTTGGACATGTCATGATTTCTTTGCTGGTGATTGGCCTGGCTATTTTGGTGGGCTCTCCCATTCTGCATGAGTACGAGCATGTGATTGAGT
>JAGWZD010000281.1 GCA_018968995.1 Bdellovibrionales bacterium | reverse complement strand
CGAAGGACTAATCCTTCTTGAAGTTCAAGAAGGGGATAAACATCAAGAAGTTCTCATGT
Source organism: Bdellovibrionales bacterium (assembly GCA_018968995.1). Lineage (GTDB taxonomy): Bacteria > Bdellovibrionota > UBA1018 > UBA1018 > UBA1018 > CAIOHW01. The sequence continues at coordinate 3,309 of JAGWZD010000281.1, read as the reverse complement.
CCGAGAAGTTTGCCTGCTCCGACTGTGGGGTCAGCTACCCCTCTCCAGAGCCGCGCACATTTTCTTTTAATAGCCCTATGGGTGCATGTCCTAGTTGTGACGGGCTCGGAACTGATCCTGAATGGAACGCCGAATCGGACTCTTCACGCGATCCAGAGGAGTCCCGCCTCCACGAGTGGAGCAAAGCCTCAGAACCAAGCGCGTGCAACGACTGTCATGGCGCTCGACTTCGCAAAGAAAGCCTACACTACAAAGTGGCCGAACAGAACATCGCTCAACTTTGTCAACTTTCGATAGGAGATCTTGCTGAGTTTTTCTCGGGACTAAAGCTCACAGACAGGGAAAGCCTTATCGTCTCTCGCGTTATCAAAGAGATCCGTGAGCGCGCGCATTTTCTTTCAACCGTTGGAGTGAGCTATCTTTCCCTTTCTCGATCTGCTCAGAGCTTGTCCGGCGGAGAGGCGCAGAGAATACGCCTGGCCACCCAAATCGGCAGCTCGCTTGTCGGTGTCATTTATGTTCTCGATGAGCCGAGTATTGGGTTACATCAGCGAGATAATGAAAAGCTAATCCGGACACTGGAGCGTTTGCGAGACCTGGGTAACACGGTACTTGTCGTTGAACACGACATGGATACGATGCGACGTGCAGATTTTCTCGCAGACCTTGGTCCTGGAGCTGGCGCTGCGGGAGGAGACCTAGTCGCCTGTGGTACTCCGCAAGAGGTTGCGCAAAATAAATCTAGCGTCACAGGTAAATACCTGGCTGGCACGCTAGAGATTGAGACGCCAAAGACGCGTCGGACCTGGACCCGTGACCGCTCCATCACCATTCTTGGCGCAAAGAGTAATAATCTAAAGGGTATTGATGTCTCTTTTCCGCTCGGAGTACTGACTTGCATCACTGGTGTTTCTGGAAGCGGAAAAAGCTCTCTGGTGATGGACACTCTATATCGAGCCATGATTCAGCGATTGTACAAGGTTGATGTGGGCGAGCTTCATGCTCGAAAGATTCTTGGACTCGAGCATATCGATAAAGTGATTGATATCGACCAAAGTCCCATTGGAAAAACACCCCGCTCGAATCCCGCCACATACACGGGAGTATTCAGCATGATTCGGGAGCTCTTTTCTCAGCTCCCAGAGAGTCAGGTAAGAGGCTATGGGCCTGGTCGCTACTCATTCAACGTTAAGGGTGGTCGCTGTGAAGTTTGTGAGGGCGATGGAGTAACACGTATAGAGATGCACTTTCTTCCGGATGTATTTGTCACCTGCAGTGTTTGCGGCGGTAAACGCTATAGTCGCGAAACCCTGGAGATCCGATACAAGGGAAAAAGTATCTCTGACGTTCTCGAAATGCCTATTTCCCAGGCTGCCGAGTTCTTCGACGCTGTTCCCTCTATAAAATCAAAGCTACACGTTCTGAATGAAGTGGGACTGGGCTACCTCCAGCTCGGTCAAAGTGCCACCACCTTATCAGGTGGTGAGGCGCAGCGGATAAAGCTCAGCAAAGAGCTGTCTCGCCGAAGCACTGGAAAAACTATTTACATATTAGATGAGCCGAGCACAGGGCTTCATTTTGATGACGTTAAGAAATTGATTCGAATTCTGCAATCTCTGGTAGACCAGGGGAATACGGTATTAGTAATCGAACATAATTTAGACATCATTAAAGTAGCGGATCACCTCATCGATCTCGGACCAGAAGGGGGCGGTGCTGGGGGAATGATCGTGGCCTCAGGTACTCCAGAAGAGGTTGCTGCTTGCTCAGCCAGCTACACGGGTCAGTTTCTAAAGCCTTACTTACGAAAATCAAAGAGATGAATCGACTCCGAATAAAGCTTCTTTTTGCCTTTAGCGTGCTGCTATTTTGGCATCTAGATGCTTGGTACACTCCTAACCCAAGCTCCAGAGCAATGCTCGTGGCCTCACTGGTCCATGAACACCGCTACACAGTGGATCGGTACCAGAGTATGTCTGAAGATAAGTCACTTGTGGACGGACATTATTATTCGGACAAGGCACCTCTGTCATCTTGGGTAACTGCTCCACTGTATGCTCTTGTCTCGTGGGCGTTCGACCTGAACAAAGTGGATTATCTTCATCCTGCAACACTGGTCTGTGGTGCGATAATGAGCGGAGTAATTCCGAGCTTGGTTTTTTTATGGTTTCTTTTTTCTGAGCTTATCCGGCGGCAGGTCTCTGCTCAGCTCACCGTGCTCTATCTGATTGCGGCCATCCCATGTTCTATGATTGGCGTCTATTCCGGGGCTTTTTTTGGGCATTTATTGGCAGGGGCTTTGCTTGCCATTGCATGGCGAGCGCAGTTTCACTGCCGTCGTTATCGCAAATCCGGTCTTTTGCTCGGAATCGCGTGCCTTGCGGAGTTCCCCATTCTTCTTTTTGTTCCTTTCTTTCTACTAGACGCTTGGAGATCCCAACAGGGCTCCCGGGTTCGGAACCTCTTTGCATTGTCACTTGGACTGATTCCCGGCGCAGCTCTGGTTTGTATTCATAACTTGCTCACCACAGGAAATGCGCTTGAGTTTGCCTACAAGCATGTAGATAGCCCGAGCTTCCAACATATGAAGTTTTTTTATGGATTTAGCTACCCTCGACCTGAAGCCGTGTGGAGTCTTCTCGTATCGCCATCACATGGCTTAGCTTTCACAGCCCCAGTGGTGCTTGTGCTTACACTGGCTTTTTTGATTCGTGGCCTTTCCTCGCTTAGATCCGCGAAAAGGCATATGGGTCTTTGGGGATGCGTCGGTTTTTTCTTGATGGTGTCGTCTTATCAAATGTGGGAAGGGGGCTGGGCTTTTGGGCCACGTCACCTTATTCCGATATTAATGATCTTACTTTTCGAGGGGATTTCGCTCATTCCGAAGCGAGCCTCTCCCTCGTGGCTATGGGGACTTGGTAGCTCTTGTGTGTTTGGCGGATGCCTTGTGTTTTTTGCGAAAGCCACCAGCGTTTATATGATTCCATCTTGGATAAAGTTTCCTTTAACGGAGCTTTTTATTCCACAGGTTCAACAAGGCAAAATAAACCCTAACGTTGTCTTGTCTTGGCTCCTTCCGGTTTCTCCTGCATATGCCCATCTATTGTGGGCCCTCATTCTGATATTGATTTCAGTTGTCCTGGCAGTTCAGGCGCGGGCATTGGAAGGGATGGATGGTTAAAGAACGCGTCTTAAAAAAAAGCTGGCGCCCCCCGGGGAGAGCGCCAGCTGAGCAATCGGCTATTTTTGTTCCTATTAAGTCTTGATCTTGATGAATGCGATAACGAACGCATAGAGGACTAGCGACTC
>JAGWZD010000280.1 GCA_018968995.1 Bdellovibrionales bacterium | reverse complement strand
CAAGATACTGGCAAGTATCTAGAACAGCCTTGTGTTCAATCGGAGAGGTGATGATGTGTCGGCCCTTTTCTTTGTACATTTGGGCGACACCCTGAAGTGCGAGGTTATTGCTCTCTGTGGCTCCGCTCGTGAAGATGATTTCTTTGTCGGAGGCACCAATCAGTGCAGCCACTTGCGAGCGAGCCTTCTCAACAGCCGCTTCAGCCGTCCAACCATATTCATGATTTCGGCTCGCAGCATTCCCGAAAGTTTGAGTGAAATAGGGAAGCATGGTTTCGAGAACCTGCGGATCAACCGGAGTCGTCGAATGATAATCTAAGAAAATGGGTAACTTCATGTGCTCACCTGGGTGTTTTTAAAAGACTCAAGGGTAACAATGTTCTGTCCGTGAGAGATCGAAGTGAACTCGGAGAGACGAATGCTGGATAAGAAAGCCTTCATTCGGGCGTTCAGCCCTTGCATCATGCTGTGGATCTGACAACGACCCTGAAACTCGCAGGAAGGTTCATCATCCGCTTGCTCAACACAGGCCACTACGCCGCCAGCCCCTTCCATGAGCTCGAGGAATTCCGCTAAAGTCACTTGCTCGAGTTGGCGCTGAATCCTGTAGCCGCCCCGCGCACCTTGAGCCGACTGGACAATGCCGGCCTCCTTGAGTCGCTGCAGGGTCTTGGCGAGGATATCAAACGGCAGCCCATACACTTCTGCGATCTCGCGCGCAGAGGCGGCCTCACCTGAAGCCCGCTGGCTTAAATGACGCAAAGCAATAAGGCCGTATTCAGTCGTGCGATTGAACTTCAACATATCGAAACCTTTGAGGTAGCGAGTAACTACGATGTTTTCACTCCGATTTCAAGGGTAGCATATCGGATGCCGAAAGTCCGAGTTTCCTGAAAAGAGGCGAGTTTCTTGATAAGATCAAGTCTCAGGCCGGTAGCCCGAGGACCTCTACCAGTTTTTACCCTGTAAATTGAAAGGGTTACGAATACCCTCCCCCGCTGAGGGCCTCCCCAAGCGGACTGGCCGCAGAAAGGTTTTTCCATGAGTCCCCCGATTCACGAGTCCTTGAATTCCCCAGTCCGAATCAAAAAGGGCTCGATTCTACTCTACCGATGCTTCGACATTGCTGAAGAGGTCGACCTCTCGCGCGTGGAGCAGATTCTCACCGACGCCGCCAGCGCTAAAGGTCGTCTCAAACTCGCCCGACCCACCGGACAAGCCATCATCATCCGCAATGCTCCAGTCAGCATCGCACTTGGGGATACTCCGATCTCGTTAATGAATCGCGAGGTCCACGCCGAGACCACGGCCCGAATCTGGGACTACGGCGTCCTCTCAATCACGTTTCATCTTCCGATCTCTGAGGGCGCCGACTGGGAGCGTCTCTTAAGCAAAGCTGCCGCCCTGGAAGCGAACACCGAAATTGATGTGGTGGCGAGAAAAAAAGCCGCTGAGCTCACCCAAACACTCCAAACAGCACTACAAGGTCCGTCGGAATGGGAAGGGCTTGAAGATTACACCATCTATTTTTTGGAACAAATCGAGGGCGTTGAAAACGCTAAGCAACTCTCTGAAAAAGCAGACATTCCTGCACTGATTTTAGGAGAAACAGATAAGAGCTTAGCGCTTCCAAACCGCGAAGCCATTCTCGAGTACCAGTACTCTTACCGCGACAATGATCTTGTGGTGATTGACTGGAATAGTGCTGTGGTTTGGGAGCCTAGCGGCATCCGCGATATTCCGGATGTGCTAGAGTTCGCCCTGACTCACCTTTTAGAGATGCGCTACTACGACGATCTCATCGATCGTCGGCTCAATGTTCTCTACGATTCGATTGAAGCACGCAGACGAAAAATGGGCCGAATTCCCTTCTGGAAACTCTCCCATGAGGCGAGCACTCGGTTCATTGAATTTTCGGAATTCTTAGGAAGAGTCGAAAACTCTTTAAAAGTGGTGGGTGATTTTTATCTCGCACGGGTCTTCCGGGGCGCAGTTCGACGCTTCCGGGTTGCCGACTGGCAGGGAAGTATTAGTCGAAAAATGGGAATTTTGGCGCAAGTATCCGAGTTACTTCAAGGCGAAGTGAATACGCAAAGAAGCATGCTTCTCGAAATCATCATTATTGGATTGATCGCGTTTGAAATCGTGTACGCTTTGGCTGGACTCGGACACTAAATCAATCAATCTAGATACGGACCTAGTCCTTGGGCATGGCGGATGGCATCCGCAATCTCTCGCACTGCACCCCATCCCCCTTGAGTTTGAGTGACGTAATGAGTACGGGCTTTTACGGCATCTACAGCGTGAGGCACAGTGGCGCTAAACCCCACTCGCTCAATGACCGGAATGTCAAAAAGATCATCTCCCATGAAGGCCATCTCTTCTAGAGAAAGCCCTGTCGCAGTCTGAATTTTCTCAAGCGCCTTGAGCTTGTCTTCATCCCCTAAAAACACGTGTTCAATTTTAAGAAACTTCATGCGCGTGCGAACGTCTTCGCTTTCGCCGCCACTGATAATCGCAACTTGGATTCCGTGCTTCATCAGAACCTTCAGTCCATAGCCATCTTTGACGTGGAAGTGCCGAGTCCATCCGTGTCCATCGAGCCAGAACACGCGGCCGTCGGTCATCACGCCGTCAACATCAAGAATCAGGAGCTTGATTTTTTTGAGCTTGGCTCGGAGATCTGCCGTCTCAAGCAACTTTCCTGCGACACTTGTTGGATGAGGCTGCATCATTTTCATTTCCTCGCTTCTGGAAGGAGTTTAGGTTGCGCCGCTACGAGCTCGCGGATTTCAAGCAATTGGCGAATGAACGTGCCTACATGCTCCAGATAAAAAGCATTCGGTCCGTCGCTTTTTGCTTCATGCGGACGGGGATGGCATTCCATAAATAAGCCGTCCGCTCCCGCAGCCATTGCCGCCCGTGCCAGCACTTCAAGATACTCGCGTTTACCACCGGTACTTTTTCCACCAGCTCCGGCACCAGGCATTTGAATCGAGTGCGTGGCGTCGTAAATAACAGGCACACCAAAAGACTGAACCGTCTGAAACGAAACCATATCCACAACCAATGTATTGTACCCGTGGGTGACCCCACGCTCGGTGATATAAAAGCCATCTTTCGGAAACGCTTTGCCGTCACGCGCTTCAACAGCGCGCACTTTTTCGACAATATTTTTTGCATCCCAGGGCGCTAAGAACTGGCCCTTTTTAATATTAAGCCGTCGTCCATACTTCAAAGCACTCTCAGCACCTGCAACCACGAGGTCTGTTTGACGACACAAGAAAGCAGGAATCTGAAGGAAATCCACCACCTCAGCCACAGCCTCAGCTTGATCCGGAGTGTGAAGATCGGTAAGCACTGGAAGGCCCGTCTTTTCACGAA
>JAGWZD010000003.1 GCA_018968995.1 Bdellovibrionales bacterium | reverse complement strand
GGAGAAGAGAAATTTGGCTTTGCCCAGGCGGTGGGTGGCGGAACTCCAAAAGGGGCCGAAATCGGCAGCGGTGTCAATTTTTCGCCGACGGATGAAAGCTTCAGTTGGCTGCAGGGAGTCCGATATACATTTAAGGGGCGTGTGTTAGTGGCGGCTGAGCTTTTTGGCAACAGGCCAACCCAAGCCAGCGCAGCCCAAAATGGCAGTCCCGGAGAGATTGTTTTGACCTCGGAGAGTTGGCTGGGTCGAGAGCCGACCATCGAAGAGTGCCGAACGGAATTAAGAGGAAGGAGAGTCAGTGATCCCGACAATGGGTGCTAAGCGAGTCGCGCCAGACGAAGAGAACCGATCAGGTCAGAGCCTGGTTGAGTTTGTTTTTATGCTTCCATTGATTGTCGGCATGTTGGTTCTTCTCATTCGAGTCAACTCTGCCATTCAAGTTTCTATCGTGAACCAGAAATACTCGCGTCAAAGGCTTTTTGAGCTCATTGCGAATAATTCTACCTACCCCAGCGAGGAGCGAGGAAAAAGGCTGATGGAACGGAAACAGCATCGTTTGGTGGTTGGCGTGTCAGAAGAGAGTACCGATGATGGCAAGGGTGAGGCAGATTATTCTGCCCCTACGGAATGGATTACCCGAAGTAAAAAAGCTGCCCTAGGTGCAAGCACTCAAGCACAAGTTGAGCCCGAGCGACGTGCAGAAGTTCGAATTCGGAACACCGTAGAAATTTGTACTCCGGTGCTGTTTACTCAAATGAGCGCCGGAGGCAATTGGACAGATATTTCAAGAGGATTTAACGATAAAACATTTAGCAGTGGTTCTATCCTCTGCGCGGGGGATTGATGAATAGTAGAGCACTTTTAATTTCATTAATCGCGTCAGTAATGGCGGTCTTCTTTATACAGAGCTATGTCAGCTCGATTGAGGAAGAAAATAGCAAGCAATTTGGAAGTCAGCTTTTAGTGATGGTCGCTAAAGAAGACATCAAAGAGATGCAGACTCTGACGGACAAATCGCTGGAATACAAAGTGATCCCCAAAAAGTTTTTAGAACCTGCTGCTGTTTCTGTGGATCCTCGTGAAAGTGACGAACAGTCGCGGAAGAAAGACCTTAGGAAGTTTTCAGGGGTGATTGCCGTTGTGCCAATTAAAAAAGGTGAACAGATTACAGTAAATAAGATTTCAGAACCCTCCGTTAGAACAGGGCTGTCGCCGCAGATTGCCCCAGGTCGCCGAGCCATTACCATTGGAATTAATGACCTGACAGGACTTTCGAAATTAGTAAAGCCTGGTGACCGTGTGGATGTGGTGGCAGTGATTGATACAGGGCAGGGTAAATTCGGAAAGTTTGCACGAACTCTTTTACAGGATGTCATCGTGCTTGCTGCTGGAAAAAACGTCACCAATAATCCTGCGCGAACCGTAGAGACGGATCCGATCACGGGAAAAGAAAAAGTTCGAGCACTCTCAGAAGACATGACTTTTAATACGGTTACGGTGGAGGTTGATGCCAATCAAGCTCAGTCATTAGCCCTCATTCAATCTTTCCCAGATAATATGCTCTTTCTGTCGCTGAGAAATAACGATGACAACGACAGAACAAACCTTCCCAACATCATGTTACGTGAGTTCCTGCCCCCAGAAATGGCCGGTCAGGGTGGGGATGGTGGAATGAATGGGAGGTCGCCTGCTGGCAGGTAGTGAAATGAATGAGACTCTCTGATCTCATTAGCATCAAATCAGTATTGCGCTCTTGCGTGACGAGAGCGAAGCTGCAGTTTTTTGTCTTTCATCTCCTGGTTGTTTTTATTGTACCTTCTTTTTTTGTCTCTAGTGCACAAGCTGATGAAGCTGAAGAGGCTGTGACTAGTCAGCCTACACCGAGATCGCCTGAGGCTAGACGATCTCGGACCACTCGAGATCAGTCGGAGGCGCAAGCGGATAAGCGGAAGCTTCTGCTCACCTTTGGGGAAGAGAAGCCCATCGATCTCGATTTTGAGACCGAACCTAAAAAAGTCTACGTCGGTGATCCCAGAGTGGTGACTTTTAATCTGGCCAAAATTGACGGCAAACAGCAGATCATTCTGAAACCCACGAAACCAGGTGACACGACAATTTTAATTCGAGACATGGATGGAGAAATTCAGCTGATTTTTAATGTCAAAGTCACGTTGTCGAATCTCTCGCGGGTTGCCACGGAATTGAAGAGTCTCCTGAGGGACATTGAGGGTCTTGAAATAAAAGTAGTCGGCCAACGTGTTGTTCTCGATGGAGAGATTCTCACCCCTTCAGACTACGGAAGAATTCTCGCGGTGGTGGGAACTCCACAGCAAAAGACCGATTACACGGACTCTGTATTGCCGCTCATGACTCTCTCTCCGCTCGCGTTGCAAGTGATTGCGAAAAAGATACAGGATGATATCCGCGTTTTTGCCGGAGATGGAGTCACCACTCGGGTGGTTAATGGCACAATTTGGCTTGAGGGAGAGGTGGGCTCAGCTGACGAGAAAGTCAGAGCAGGTGAGATTGCGGTGCTGTACATTCCAGAAATACGGCCAACTCAGCAGATTGAAAAAGATATCAATGCGATGAGAGTGCCACCCAGGAGTATGGTGAATAATTTTTTGCGGATCAAAAAAGCTCCGCCACCACCGCTAGATAAACTGATTCGAATCACGGTCTATTTTGTGGAACTCAGTAAGGACTATAATCGCCTCTTTGCATTCAAGTGGCAGCCCAGTTTTACTCCTACGGGAGAGCCGCAAATCTCGATTGGTCAGAGACAAGATGGAACGACTGGAGCCGAGGGGACTAGCTTTAGTGCCGTGATCTCTAGTTTGATTCCAAAGCTGCAAACTGCCCAAAATGCCGGATACGCGCGGGTGTTGAAAACCGGAACAGTGATCACTAAGAGCGGTGCCAAGGCAGTACTTAAAGAGCAGACCGAATTCACTAGTCTTGTTCAGCGCGTGAACGATGCGGGGCTCTCTCAGCTTGCGGCTCAAAAGACTCCAGTGGGGCTCTCGATTGAGGTTCTTCCGAAGGTAGTAGGTCAAACTGATGATATCGAGATGCTCATTGATATGACCCAAAGCGCGGTGGTGGGAAGTGTCCCAACAGGAGATCGAGCTCCGACAGTCGCATCCCACTCAGTCAATACGGCTTTGTATTTGAAGACGAGTGAGAGCGCTGCTTTAGCTGGAGTCACGGGACAGGAGATTAATACCGACTTCAATAAGGCGCCCTCTGCGTCGGATCCGTTATTTCAGCTCAACCGATCTAAAGAGTATAAAAAGAAGAACAATCGTTTTGTGGTCTTTGTGACGCCACAAATTGTCGAAAGCGCCTCGCAAAGTTCTGAGGATCTCAAGCGAGACTTTCGAGTGAGGGCGAACTAGTTATGGCTGGGCACATTATTGCAGTCGTAGGGGGTAAGGGTGGGGTTGGTAAAAGCGTATTCGCTGCCAATCTGATGCTGGCCTATTTGCAGGACTGTCGCCAGAAGCCACTGATGATCGACGCCGACTTTAACAGTCTGGGGGATCAAAATATTATTTTGAATCTCAATCCTGCACGCACCGTTTGCGACGCCACCAAAATTCAGGGAGCTGTCGACATGAAGGCGTTGTCGTCCATCATGGTGAGCGCGCCGTCTGGATTCCACTTCATTGGAGCTCCTCGGGACCACAACTCTGTTCGTGACTTTGACATTGATGGTTACGGAAAGTTATTGAAGGCCTGTCAGAGTTTATTTCCCTGGACAGTGGTGGACTGCGGGAGTGCCATGGATGTTCTCACAATGAAAACATTCGAGGCGGCAACTGTAATTTTTGTGGTGACCACTGCTGACTTGATTGTCATTAATCAGACTAAGCGAATTTTAGCCAAGATTCAGGAAATGCTTTTTCCTGCAGAAATGGTTCAAATCGTTATCAATAAATATTCGCAATCAACCCTGATTACTCCTCAAATGATTCAGAAAAACTTGGCGCGAAATGTGTTTGCGGCGATTCCTGATGATCCGATGACCTGTGATGCGGCACTTTCAAAAAGTACCCCTTTGTTGGTTTCAGCGCCCACATCTGCAGTCGCTCGCGGTTATCATGAACTGGTCCGAAAAATTCAACAGGTGGGCTTGCTGGATCAGTTAGCCAAGTTGAAACGACCCACGGGTGTCGCTTCTAAGGTTCAGGCTCAAGGGGGTCCTGAGCAAGTAAAGATGGAGTTTGGAGGGGCGGCCTCTCAAAATGCCAGTCCTCTTCGTGCTGCCACGGGTAGTCTTGATCCCTGGACAGCCATGAAGCTTCGTATTCACAAAGGATTGATCGATGTGATGGATTTGAAGAAGACCAACACCGACACGAACGATTCTAAGCAAAGGGCGATGTTGAGAGATAAAACTCAGAAGGCAATATTGGATCTTCTTGCGCAGGAAGATACTGCCGCCTTGATGCCTACGCGCGAACTTAAAGCCCAAATGGTGAAAGAAGTGCTGGACGAGGCATTGGGTCTCGGTCCGCTCGAGGATCTTCTGGCTGATGATAGCGTGAGTGAAATCATGGTCAATTCACGCGATCAAATCTATATCGATCGCGCTGGAAAGAATCAGCTTTCCAAGGTGACCTTTAGCAGTGAGTTGCAAATGTTCAACGTGATAGAGCGTATTGTAATGCCACTAGGCCGTCGCGTGGACGAAAAGACTCCATATGTTGACGCTCGCCTGCCAGATGGTTCGCGCGTGCACGTCATTATTCCACCCCTGGCTCTTCGCGGGCCCACGATCACAATACGAAAATTTCCGAAACGGCGACTAGAGGCCAAAGACTACATCGTCAAGGGTACCGCCACAGAAGAGATTATGGATTTTCTGAGGCTTTGTGTTGAGGCGAAGCTCAATATAGTAGTGAGCGGCGGCACCGGTTCCGGTAAGACCACGCTGTTAAATGTCTTAAGCAATTACATTCCAGCGAGCGAGCGAATTATTACGGTCGAGGACTCAGCGGAGTTGAGTCTGGGCCAAGAACATGTCGTCCGGCTAGAGACTCGCCCCAAGAACATTGAGGGAGAGGGTGAAGTTAGTATTCGAGAGTTGATTAAGAACTGTCTGCGAATGAAGCCTGATCGAATCGTGGTAGGTGAGTGTCGGGCAGGAGAGGCCTTAGATATGCTACAGGCCATGAACACGGGGCACGCAGGATCCCTAACAACATTGCATTCCAATAATCCCCGGGAATGCTTGCAGCGCTTAGAGACGCTGGTGATGATGGCAGGCCTGAATCTGCCTTCGAAAGCGATTCGAGAGACCATTGGGTCAGCAGTGAATTTGGTTATACAATTGAGCCGATTGAGTGACGGTTCCCGTAAGATTACCTATATTAGTGAAGTCACCGGGATGCAGGGTGATGTGATTACGACGCAAGATATTTTTCTCTTTAAGCAAGAGGGGCTAGATAAGAAGCGAAACATTATCGGGCGATTTGTCCCTACTGGCTTTGTTCCTAAGTTTGTTGAAGAGATGGAAGCAAAAGGAATGAGAATTTCAAGAAACCTGTTCTCGCCGCGAGGATCGTCGCAGGCGACGGGTTAGAATTCTTTTGGATAGAGCTTTGAAATGGAGACACTAAGATTTCTCGGAATGTGTTTGCTCGCGGTCGGGGTCTTTGGGCTCTCGTACCACTACGCATTAAGACTGATCGACTGGTTTGAGGCCAAGCAGACCGAGACTCGAGACTATATCCAGCAACGTTTGGCGCTCATGTTTATCGAGATTGAGCCCAAAAAATTAATGATCTACATGTTTTCTGGAAGCTTCGGTTTAGGAGGTTTGATCTTCATTCTATTCCTGCCGAATCTGGTGTTGTCGATTATCTGCGGCTTGGTGGTCGGAGTATTGGGCTGGAAGTCTTTGCGCCCCGTAGTCGACATGCTTTATCGACGCCGGATGAGCAAGTTTGTCTTACAGCTGGTTGACGCTTTAGCCCTCATGTCTAACGGTTTAAAATCAGGATTATCGGTTGTTCAGGCAATGTCGCTGGTTGTGGAAGAAATGCCAAACCCGGTGAAGCAGGAGTTTAATCTGGTTTTGAATCAGAACAAACTGGGCGTGTCTCTCGAAGAGGCGTTTTCAAATCTTGCGCAGAGGATACCGGCCGAGGATGTGGAGATGTTTGTAACCGCTGTCAACATTTTGAAAGAGACCGGCGGAAACTTGTCGGAGACGTTTGATACGATTGTTTTAACGATTCGTGAGCGAATCAAAGTAGAAAACAAAATCTCTGCTTTGACAGCTCAAGGGTTTTACCAAGGGATGGTGGTGATTGCGGTACCACCATTGCTATTTTTGATTATGTATCAAAATGATCCAGAGTTTGTGCAGCCTTTGTTCACGTCACCGATCGGCTGGGCTATCGTTCTAGGGATAATCCTATTGGAGATCATCGGATTTTTTGTCATCATGAAAGTAGTCAGAATCGATGTTTGAGGCCAAATCGGCTGAGAGGATTGGGATCATGAGGCGATCTTTTGTTTTTTTTAATGCAGGTCTTTTGGCCTTAGCGACATCTTTGGGACTTCTCGGTTCTCCGTTCGCGCAGGCCCGAGTAACGATTAAGAATGGAAATTTTTATCGTGCTTACACGGACATTGGTTACAAGATGGGCGCAGAGCCCAAGATTGATCGTGTCTATAATTCAAAGACCTCACACACTGGAATGTTTGGGCCAGGCTGGGGGCAAGAGTATGAAGTTCGGCTGCTGGTTTCCGCCGACGGAAGTGTAGTCGTCCAGGAATACGGAGCTGGCGCCTCAAATCGGTTCACTCCTAAAATGGCGAATTCCGCTGCTCTCGAGTCCTCCATCAATAAGATCGCGGAGCTCAAAAAGTTTTCGAATAAAAAGGCCCAAGAGGAGTACAAGCAGAAGCTGAAAGGTGATCCTATCTATCGAAACGATGAGTGGCAGTCGCTGGTGAATGCTGGGAAGATGGAACCGCAGCAAGTCTCTATTGGGACGCAGTTGTTCAGTAATAAATTTTCATATCAGGTAGTGACTCGAACGAACACGGGCTACCAGAGGTCTTTTGATACTGGGAAGGTCGAGACCTTCGATGAAAAGGGTCGTCTGACCCGAACTGCTGATAAGAATGGAAATTTTATCGAGTTCTCGTATTCCCGCGACGGCAAGATCGAGAAGATCGTCGATAACCTAAATCGAAAAATGTTCCTTAGCTATAATAGTCGAGGCCTTCTTGAAAAAGTTCAGGGAGAAGATGGTCTAGAGGCGACCTACAAGTACAATGCCCTGGGGCAACTCGAAGAGAGTAGGAATGCCGACGGTGAAGTTCATAAGTATAAGTATTCGACGGATGACTATACCAACTTGACCGAAGTGGGTTACAGCGATGGGACCAGTCTCAAAGTGGTCTATTATGGTGCCGATAAGTACATGAACGTGAAGTCGTTAAAAGAGCGCGATGGAACATTGAATGAGTATGACTATATTTATGATTTAAAGGATCAGAGTCACGTCATTACCTCGGTGTCAGCTAAGGGCAGTGACGGAAAAGTGTTCAGCCAGCAGAAGTATGAGTTTTTTTTCAAGTACAAGCCTGATGGCGAAGAGTGGACCTATAAGCTCATTGCAGATAATGACGGCGAAAAAACGGAGACCATTTATAACGAATGTTGTGGTCTTCCGCTTCAAATTAAGCGGGGAAGTGAAGAGACTTCGTTTGTCTATGATACCAAGGGAAGGGTCGTGAAGAAGACGACTCCAGCTGAGGTCACTGAAATTACTTATGACCCGAAGGTGGCCAAAGTTTCAAAGGTAGTACGAAACTCTAAAAGAGATAAAAAGTTATCGAGCTGGGCTCAATTTCAATACGATTCTCGCGGAAATCTTGTGCTGGCAAAAAATTCAGATAAGAAAGGCGTGAAAATTTTCTACGACGCCTCGGGACGCATCAAAACGTTGGTGGACCAGGATCAGCGCCGTTTAGATTTTAAGTATGATCAAAGCAGCAGGCCGGTGGAGATTACGGATCCGAAGCTTGGAACCATTAAGGTCTCTTGGAAGAGCGGTGGTGAGATCGACAAAGTGGACAGTGCTGCCGGGCAAAAGGTTGCGGTGCAGGTGACCACCGCATTTCAAAATCTTTTAGAAATCATTCGTCCGGCGGGAGTCAGTCTGACCCCTTGATTCGGCGAAAGACTAAACAGGTGTCAGGGGCTTATACAGTTTACGGATTGCGAATTGAGCTAAATGCTTGAATTTAAATGGTTATTTATGGCATCAGGATTGCTTCTCTTCAGTTTAGGGAAGATTTTAGGGTAATATCAGGGATAGGGAGACTCTATGAAAAATGTTTGGGTGTTTGGAATCGCTGTGGCGCTTTTTTTCTCCGTCGGATCGAGCACGGCTCGAGCGGCCGCCTCATGCGGGGGGGAATGGAATGGTAGCGCGAAGTCGTCGAAACCAAAGATGGTGATCGCTCAGACGAGCCAGCAGGGAACTCAGCAGAGTAAGAGTTCTAAGAGTGCTAAGTAGCGATCGATAGGAGACAGGGTCTCCGGGTCGAGGTCTCAGGAAGAAAAAGTGTTAAAGGGCCTTACCACGACAGTGGTAGGGCCCTTTTCGTTGATACGAACTCCGTCTGGGGGCTCATTGCTTTTCTCTCAGGATGTCGAAGATTTTTACAGTTGTGACGAGGCTGTTCTGGCAAAGCAGGACATGGAATTCTGTAAGTCTTTGATTTTTATCAAAATCATGAGGTGTGTCTGGTTGGCATCAGCATTGCTCTATACAGCTTCAGAACGTGAGTGGTTCGTTTGAAGCAGAAGTAGTAACGGTAACTGTTGAGAGTAGAGAGGAAATGCAGATGAAGAAGTTGATGTTTGCAGTAGTAGGTTTTGGTTTATTTTCGGCTTCGGTGGCTTCAGCCAGCGTAGGACAGGTGAATGGACTTTCTTTGGCTTTAGGCGAGAAGTCGGCTAGCCAAATGAATGGTCGAATGCTGGCATGTGGTCGTCCGATGAAGTTAAAGGCGCGCGATACTTCTCAAGCAGAAGTGCGACGAGAGGTTCGGTCCCAAGGCGCAACCTCTTCGATCAGCGCACGCTAACTGAAACCTAAAAGTCTAAATCGGCCGTCGAATGGGCCTCAGTTGTTGAAAACCTTTCTCAACTGAGCTCGTTCCGCGGCCGATATTTTTTCGAGCTGCGATTTTTTTGGAACAAGTTGCATGGGCCTGCCATACGGATCAGCCTTCTCACGGGCCTGTTGCGCCAATGATTGAGCGGGAACGGTCCAGCCTTCTACCAGGCTTAAAGTGCGTTTTACGTGTTCGGAAATCGGTTGTCCCTGCCAATGGACTAATTGACCCGCGATAAGAATTCCGGCTGAAAATGACGTCCATTTAAAAACTCTTAAAAAAAATCCCAAGAGAGATCCAATCATTAAGCGGTCTCCTTTAGCTTAGGCTCCGGCCGCATGTGCTCCATGAGCATTCAAGCTTCGATCTTGAAGCACGTGCGAGAGTGTTTTCACGATCTCTTCACTACTAAAAGGCTTTAAGAGGTAGTCTCGGGCTCCAGCGTGAATCGCCTCCATCACTAGCGATTCCTGGCCCATGGCCGAGATCATCACGATACGGGCCCCTGGGTGAGCTTTCATAATCTTTCGGGTAGCCTCAATGCCACTCATTTTAGGCATGACCACATCCATAGTAACAAGGTCTGGAGAGAGCCTGCCATATTGCTCGATAGCTTCGGTCCCAGAAGACGCCTCACTCACGACATCATAACCATTGTCCGTGAGAATTTTTGATAGCGTCGCTCGTACAAAAGCAACGTCATCGACGATCAGGACCGTGGGCTTTCTTTGGGACTTAAAATCGCTCATGAACAAATACTCCTCACATTTGATTCTAGCGGAATTCCCGATTGAATCCCACTCGACAAGAGCGAGCAGGACCGTCAATTATTTGTCGACCCTTCATCAGATCGAGAGAGTCTCTCTACCAGAACGGCCAGAATCGCCCGTTGGTTGGATTTGCGAACGGTGAATCTCAGACTTCCAGTGGGGACCTCGTAGTAAAGTTCATCACCAGCCTCAGGAATTCGGCCGAACTGCTGCAGCAGGAAGCCCCCGAGAGTCTCATAGTTTCCCTCAGGGAGATTGATTTGAAGCTCTTCGTTCACTTGAGAAACAGGTTGCCTGGCTGGAACCCACCACCGATTATCTCCTAGTTTTTGGCTGCCACTGAGTTCGTGATCAAACTCATCCTGAATCTCACCCACGATCTCTTCAAAAATATCCTCAATCGTGAGGATCCCAACCGCACCACCATACTCATCCACCACAATACACATTTCTGACTTTTTGGCCCGCATCTCTCGAATGAGATCCTCTAACTCCTGGCTTTCGGGGGCATAATGAGCAGGCCTCAGAAAAGATCGAACTGAAACTTCAAGACTCTGAGCCGAAAACAAATCTGATACGTCTAATATCCCGATGATGTTGTCGATCCTTTCAGAATAGACAGGCATGCGAGAGTGTCGATGTCGCTGAAAGCTTTCGAGGGCCTCTTTTACAGTGGTTGAATCTTCAGTGGCGTCAACCTTCACCAGCGGAATTAGGGCATGCTGCGCCTCTGTTCCACGAAAATCCAAGATTCTGCGAATGATCCGACGCTCACTCCTAGGAATTGAAGATTCGGCCTTGCCTGACGCTAGCAAGGAGCGCAGTTCTTCCCGGGTGGTTCGTTTTGTGCCGGTGAGTAGTTCCTCTAGTGGATCAATTGCACGAGATAGCCGCGATGTATATCCCCCTAAAATTTGAGTCAAAGGGTAGAAGATAAAAAATGTCCACTCTACTGGAGCCGCAACGATTGTCGCCAAACGATCAGCGTTCTTTTGAAAAAGGGTCTTAGGAATAAGTTCACCGAACACAACAATAAGAGGTGAGGTGATCGCAATGGCGATAATGTCAGAGTGACTTCCTTTCGTTTCGATAATCCAAAGCGCAATCAGAATCGAGATCATGACCACGGAAATGCTGACCATCAGCAGAGTTGAGGCAAAGATACGCTCAGGCTTTTGAAGCAGGCGAAGGGTGCGGCTAGCGGCTTTGTCTCCGAATTTAGCGCGCTTTTTCAGCTTTAGCCGATCCGCGGAAAGAAGCGCGATTTCCGATCCAGAGTAAAAAGCCTCGATAGCGAGGAGCAGCGGTATCCAGTAGAGCATGCCTATCTCTTTTTTTCCTGAATCAGTTCTTCAAGTAGATCATCTAAAATACGGTCGAGTGTAATCACGCCGATTGGCTCATCATTGGGTCCTGATACCACCGCAATATGAGTTTGGCTCTGTCGCAAGCGCTTGAAGACTCGATTGACTGGAGTCTGCTGTGAGACCATCAAAGGTTTGTGCATGAGCTGCGCTAGAGGTGAGCTGCCCAGAGCTGGATTCAGCCGGGCCCTGAGGAGGTCTTTCAAGTAAAGAATGCCTAAAACGTCTTTTCGGTCTTTCGACAAAACGGGGATTCGAGCCGACTTTATCAGCCGAACGCGGTCAACGGCTTCACTAATGCTCATTGTTTCGTGAATGGTATCAACTTTTGCGAGGGGAGTCATGAGCTCTCGCACTGGCGTATCGTCCATGCGAAAAACATTCTGGATCAGATCAAGCTCACTACGTTGAATCGCGCCTTCTCGGTGACCTTCCTCTACCATCACCATAAATTCCTCTTCCTGAATCGGGTGAGCTGTATCTGGAGCAGATTGATATTTCACTCCAGAGATCAGCTGAATCATCCTCCGGATAGCCATGCGAACGGGCTTCATCAGGTTGTACAGTCCGCTAATGGGTGTGGCCACCAATGGGGCAATGAGCGTGTTCGCCCGAGCGGCTACTGTCTTTGGAGTTACCTCACAGAACAGGAGCAGGACCGGCGTCGTAATGAGGACTCCGATCAGCGTTTTCACGAGCCAGGTCAATTCCTGGTTGCGAAAGTATCGGTCGAGGATGCCCGTAAGAATGGTGGACAGCGAAACATTCACTACCTCGTTGAGTACAAGGATGGTGATCAGTACACCGCCAGCGTCAGTTTGAAGTTTTTTGATTTTACGATGAGCAGAGTCAAATCGTTCTTTTAAGGCTCTGAGTTGAACTCGCGAGAGACTGAAGATCGCAACTTCGCTTGCAGAAAGAAATGCGGAGCACCCAATGAGTGCCCCGCATATCAGTAATTCTAGAGCTGTCACGGTTCGATCTTACGCTGCAAATCCGCCCGAGTCCGCAGCCAAGCCAGGCTTCTTCTTCGCTCCGGTGCGAGTGGTTCTCGAGGGTGCTTCGTCGGTCGATGCGATTGGGGAGCGGCGTACACGCTCTCCCACAATCTTCCTGGAAAGTACTACTTCCAGCACATCGTCGATCGTCTTTACCGGCACAAAGGTCAGCTGATCGCGAAATTCCTGGGGGATGTCCTCCAGGTCTTTCTTGTTCCGCTCAGGAATGATGATAGTTTTGATGCCGTGTCGCATCGCAGCCAGCGCCTTTTCCTTGAGTCCGCCGATCGGGAGGACCTTACCGGTGAGGGTGATTTCGCCAGTCATCGCAACATCTTTTCGGATCGGAATTCCCGTGAGCCGTGAGATGATCGCCGAGGCCATAGTAATCCCCGCCGATGGACCGTCTTTCGGGATTGCGCCCTGAGGGAAGTGCACGTGGATGTCTGTGTTCGCGAAGATGTCTTCGTCGATACCGAAATCCTCCGCTCTCCATCGGATCAAGCCAAGAGCAGCTTGCCCCGATTCCTTCATCACATCCCCGAGTTGACCCGTGAGGATGATGCCTCCTTTACCTTTCATCGTGGTGGTCTCAACGTAGAGGATCTCTCCACCAACGGAGGTCCAGGCAAGTCCAGTAGCAATGCCCACTTCATCTTTGTCCTGCTCGTCTTCCCGAGTGAACGGAGCTGGGCCGAGGAATTTCCCAACCAGTTCCTTGTCGACCACTGTCTTCTCGGTCTTACCTTCGGCCACCAGACGGGCAGTCTTTCGGCAAAGGGTTGCAACTAAGCGTTCGAGATTACGCAGGCCCGACTCGCGAGTGTACTGTGATACGACAGACTTGATCGCCTCATCAGTGACTTCGATCTGCTTGTCCGTGATCCCGTTTTCGGAAGTCTGCTTTGGGACCAGGTACTTTCTCGAAATGAAGAATTTCTCTTCCTCGGTGTAACCTGGCAGCTGGATTACTTCCATGCGGTCACGAAGTGCCGATGGGATCGTCTCCAAGTTGTTGCAGGTCGCAATGAACATGACGTTTGTGAGGTCAAACGGTACGTTCAGGTAGTGGTCGCGGAAGCTGAAGTTCTGCTCGGGGTCGAGGACCTCAAGCAACGCAGCTGACGGATCTCCGCGGAAGTCACTGCCGAGCTTATCGATTTCATCCAGAACGAAGATCGGGTTGTTTGTTCCCGCTTGCTTCAAACCTTGGACAATTCGACCCGGAAGGGCGCCTACGTATGTCCGGCGGTGACCTCGGATTTCGGCTTCGTCCTTCACTCCACCTAAAGAGATGCGTACAAACTCTCGACCCAGTGCCTTGGCAATCGAGCGACCCAGCGAGGTCTTACCCACACCAGGAGGGCCCGAGAAGCAGAGGATTGGACCCTTCATCTTCTCTTTGAGTTTGCGAACCGCTAGGTACTCGAGAACGCGCTCTTTGATCTTGTCGAGGTTATGATGGTCCTCGTCGAGGATCTTTTTCGCGTGAGCAAGATCCAGATTATCCACGGTTTGTTTGCTCCATGGAGTCTCGATCAGCCAGTCCAGATAGGTGCGAAGCATGGACGCTTCAGACGCGTCTGGATGCATCCGCTCAAGACGCGCCAGCTGTTTCATGGCCTCTGTCTCAACTTCTGCTGGCATCTTCGAGTTCGCGACCTTCTCGCGAAGCTCGTTCATCTCTTCACCTTTCTGATCGCTGTCCCCAAGCTCCGATTTGATGGCCCGGATCTGCTCGCGAAGGAAGTACTCCTTCTGCGACTTGGTCATCTCATCCTTAGCCTGAGAGCGTATCTTAGCTTGGATGGTCAGAACTTCAATTTCGCGCGCGAGAACTTCATAGATTTTCTTCAGACGCTCGAACGTATTGGTCGTCTCAAGGATAGATTGTGCTTCAGAGACCTTTAGGCCCAAGTTCGAAGCGACCAGATCTGCCAGACGGCCTGGATCGTGGATATCATCCAAGACCATGAGGATATCTGGAGACAGAACCTTGCCGAGGGAGATCACTCGTTCCAGTTGCTCACGTACCGAGCGCATGAGAGCCTCGCTCTCGCTCTTAGTCGTGTGAGAGTCGTCTTCGATTTTCTTGATCTTCACTTCGAAGAACGGATCGCTCTGCTGAAACTCTTCAATCTGCGCTTTGCATAGTCCTTGGGTCAGGATCTTGATCCTACCGTCCGGAAGCTTGCGCATGCGCATGATCATCGCGACAGTGCCCGTTTTGTAAATGCCTTCAGGCGAGGGGTGCTCGTCGCTAATGTCTTTCTGAGAGGCTAGAAGGATCAGTCGATCGTTCCGGGCAAGCGCCTCTTCCACACTCTTGATTGAGGAGTCGCGCCCCACAAACAAAGGAATGATCATGTAGGGGAAAACCACGATGTCCCGTACGGGCAACATCGGTAGTGACTGTGGGATTTCAATTTGTTCACCGTCGTAGTTGGTCACCATTTACGCGCCTCCAAGCGCCCAGTTGCAAAAGTTTACTGCTTCAACTTCCACCAAAACTTACAAGTAATGGTTCGGCTGATTGTGGGAGGCGCTTTAGATAAAACACCGCATCGGGACACTTAAAAATGCCTGAGTTTTCAGTATTTTATTGACGAATCCAGAGTCAGAATCTCGTCGACAAAGCGTTGTCGGACTTGCAGAATGAATAAAAAAAAGCCCTGGCTTATGGGCCAGGGCTTTAAAACAGCGGAAAAACGGACTTTTCTTAAGCGTAAATCTTTTCTTTGTGCTCCGCTCTTTCTTTGCACGCAATACAGAGGGTCGACACCGGCCGAGCTTCGAGACGTCGCGGCTCAATGGGCTCCTCGCAGTCCTCGCAAGTCCCGAATACCCCTTGGTCCATCCTGGCAAGGGCTTGATCAATCTTTGCGAGAAGCTGTCTTTCACGGTCACGTAGTTTAAAAATGAGATTTTGGCTCATTTCACTAACGGTCAGATCAGTCTCATCTGCCAGGTCGTCAGTCGAAAGGGCCAATTCATTTCTAATGGCATTTTCAGAGTTATTTAGGATTCTCTGCTTTTCTTCGAGCAGAGTCTTTCGGAATCGAGTCAGCGTTTTCTGGTCCATCTCTATAATCTCTCCCCATCATGATGGCTTTTTGACGGCCATTCCCTAGAGTTTAAGTCTGGTACCACTTGACCCCTAGGTGTTTATAAGGAGTTCTAAGGAGAGTCAATTCAAAGAATTCGTTTTTCTAAGAAATTATCAGAATTCTGATTTGGGCGTTCCGGGGCATCTCTGGGGGGAGTGTTCAGGTGCTTTTCGACTTTTCGTCAGATTCATTTTCCGCTAACCCAAGTGAATGCCCCAAAAAACGAGAAGCGCGAAGGCACCTCAGTGTGCTGTCATTATTCTTGCTGCCGGACAAGGCAAGCGGATGAAGTCGGATCTTCCCAAGGTTCTGCAGGAAATCGCGGGCCAGCCGATGATTTTTCATATTTTGGACGGGGTCCGGCAGGCTATTCCCTCGGCGACAGTGGCGATTGTTGTGGGTCATGGCAAAGAGCATGTCGAGAAACAGATTCGTTCAAATGACTCCTACTCTGATTTGGACCTAAACTTTATTTTTCAGCCCGAACAAAAGGGGACGGGGCATGCCGCCCGCTTTGCTATGGACTCCCCTTGGGGAGAAGCAGTTCTCAAAAGTAGGGTTCCGGTTCTCGTGTTACCTGGAGACCTGCCTTTGGTCTCTCCAGAGTTGATTGCCCAGATGACCGAGGAGCTGGGCCGGTCTTCGGTCATGCGACTATTAACCTGCGTTCTGGGAGACCCTACAGGCTACGGACGGGTGGTCCGAAGAGGTAAGGCCGGGCCCGTCCTGCGTATTGTCGAAGAGAAGGACGCTACTCAGCGCGAAAAAGAGCTACACGAGGTAGGCACCTCCATTTATCTGTTTCAAGGTCAGTTTCTGAAAACAGGTCTCTCGCGGGTAACGAATAAAAACGCACAGGCGGAATATTATCTTACGGATCTAGTCTCACAGGCCTCTCGCGCACAGAAAAAGATCGAGGTCTTCCAGTGGTCCGAGTCTCAAGACCTTCGCGGTGTCAATGACCCCTGGGAGCTTTCCCAAGCAGGGCGATATTTGAATCAGAGAATTATTCAGAAATGGGCCCGCTCAGGAGTGAGATTCATTGCTCCTGAGTTGACCTGGGTGGACTCAAAGGTGGTCTTTGACGGAATTGCTGAAGTGTCACCAAACGTCCTGCTTCAGGGCCGTAGTGTGATTCGAAATGGTGCGAAAATTGGACCCCATGTGGTTTTGAAGAATGTGGACGTGGGATCCGGGGCTATAGTGAAGGCCGGTACGGTTGGTGAGGACGCAGTCATTGGGACTGGAGCTAGTGTCGGACCTTACGCTCACCTCAGGCCAGGCTCTGAGGTGGGTGAAGAGTGTAAAGTCGGGAATTTTGTCGAGCTAAAGAAGGCAAAGCTCGGTCGCAAAACCAGTGTTTCTCATCTTTCCTATCTGGGCGACGCAGTGGTGGGTGAAAATGTGAACATTGGTTGCGGCTTCATCACCTGCAACTACGACGGTAAGACGAAAAATGTGACATTAATTGAAGACGACGTCTTTATGGGCAGTGATTGTCAGGCAGTAGCTCCTGTAAAGATTGGCAAGGGAGCCTATGTCGCATCGGGCTCTACCATTACTGAGGACGTCGAAGCAGGCTCTCTGGCTGTGGCCCGATCGCGCCAAGTGAATAAGCCTGGATACGCTCAGAAGTATCGTAAATAGGAGTAGTGATTATGTGCGGAATCGTTGGGTATGTCGGGCAGCGGCCCGCTGTAGACGTTTTGTTGCGTGGCTTACGTCGACTCGAGTACCGCGGCTACGATTCAGCGGGGGTGGCATTTTTTCGTGGATCTAAGATTGAGATTCAAAAATCTGAAGGCAAGCTTGAAAACGTCGAGAAATTAATCAATCAGTTCCCCGAGTCTGCAGAGGCTCGCTGCGGAATTGGGCACACACGATGGGCAACGCATGGAAAGCCTACGACGCAAAATGCTCATCCTCATCGCACAGGGCATGTTGTCCTAGTTCATAATGGAATTATTGAAAATTATCAGGAGATCAAGCGAGACCTTGTCCATCGAGGTCATCAACCCGTTTCAGAAACAGATAGCGAGCTTTTCGGTTTTTTGGTTTTTGAGAAAATGGAATCCGGAAAATCTCTGAAGACGGCGGTCGCTGAGAGCTTTAGAGAGGTCACGGGTGCCTGTAGCGTCGTAGTGATGAGCGAGAAAGAGCCAGGGACTGTTGTAGGGGTAAGAAACGGCTCTCCTTTGGTGGCGGCTGTAGATCCAAAAGGCGGGGTGATTCTTGCTAGCGATGCGCAGCCACTATTAGAATACACCCGAGAGGTAGTGTTCTTAGAACACGGCGATTTAGTTCTCGGTACTTCCAGTGGAATTTCTTTTAGCGATCTAAAAACGGGGGCAACCGTCTCGCGCTCAACCTCGGTTTTAGATTGGTCGCCGGCTGCGCTCGACAAGCAGGGTTACGATCATTACATGCTTAAGGAGATTTTTGAACAACCCTCAGCGATGGTAGACACTTTAAACGGTCTTTTGGACCGTGCATCTGCTGAAAGTTTTCCACTTGCAGCTCAGCCGGCAGTGGAGCTTTTAAATACTGCTGAAAGAATCGTGATCGTTGCCTGCGGAACGGCTTGGCATGCATCCCTCATGGGAAAATATTGGCTTGAGAAATGGGCTCGCGTTCCAGTCTCTGTCGAGCTTGCGAGCGAGTTCCGTTACCGCGATCCGGCTATCGATAAACGCACTCTGGTTATCGGAGTATCTCAATCAGGAGAGACTGCTGATACGTTAGCCGTGATTACGGAGCTTCGAAAAAAGGGATTTCCAACGATAGCGGTAACCAACACCCGTGGAAGTACTTTGGCGAGAGAGGCCCAGGCGGCAGTATTTACGAATGCGGGGCCGGAAATCGGCGTTGCTGCCACAAAAACTTTTACCGTCCAAATGCTCACACTTTTATGTTTTGCAGCGTTTTTAGGTAAAAGACGGGGTCAGTCGGCAGATGCTGATGAGATCTTCTCTCAGACCCTGCGCCTACCTCATTTGCTGTCAGGGTATCTCGATGTTCGAAGTCCATTGCGCCAGGCAATTCGAGAAACTGCAAAGAAGCTTTTAAATTTGAGAGGATTTTTCTTTATTGGTCGTGGCTATTGTTTTCCGCTCGCGCTCGAGGCCGCGCTTAAGTTGAAGGAGATCGCATATGTTCATGCCGAGGGCTATGCGGCTGGCGAGCTGAAGCATGGTCCGATCGCTATGATAGACCAAGATATCGCAGTGATTGTGTTGGCCCCAAACGATGCATGGAGAGAGAAGACCTTCTCAAACCTGGAAGAAGTGAAGGCTCGTGGTGCTCAGGTTCTTGGTATCGGTAATCCGCGCGATGAAAGTTTGAGAAAGGTTTCGCATTTCTGGATTCCGCTGCCTGAAATGGAAATTCATGAATCACTCATCCCTTTTGTATTAACACCAGTGATTCAGTTGCTGAGTTACGAGTTTGCTGTCTTAAAGGGGACTGATATCGACAAACCTCGCAATTTAGCAAAGAGCGTGACCGTCGAATGATTGCAGCAATCCTTCATGGTTTTTTCGCTTCTCTGCTTGTTTCGATGGCGTTTGCAATGTCCATGGCCGCTGGAGCAACCCGTTTCTCTGCTATTTTTGCTATTCTCATCACAATAGCCTTGGTTTTAGGGATTGCGATTGTTCAATATTTTCATGAGGGTGAGCCTTCAGCAGTAAATTTGGAGCGATATGATGGCGCAGCCGATTTATTAATTCATATCCATTCTCCCGGATTATTGGATCGTCCGTCGCGATGGATGCTACGTGGTTTGGTGACCTGGATTTTTTCTGGAATGGGATATGGTTACGGAGCTGAAGGGGTCGCTTCAGAAGTCTCTCAGTCGCTACGAATGTTCGGGCGTACGGCTTCGTCGCGTTGGTCAGATCTTCGGCGACGCACAGACGCTGCACTATCACTCGCCGCTGGATTGAGTGCCGGATTTGGAGCCCCTTTTGCTGCCGTATTGCTACCTGCTGAATTGTCTATCGGGGGTCATGTGCTGACTTCCGTACTCGCATCGATCTCTGCCTATGTGGGAATGCAGTTTTTCTCTGGTATTTTTAGTCCTCTGGGTTTGTCCACCTTTGGGCTTCATTCACGTCTTTCTCATCTTTGGGGATTTCGATTTCACGATCTGAAGGAATGGATTTCGGCTCTTTTTGTCTGTTTGGTCTGCTCTGTAGGGGCGGTATTGGCCTTCTGGATCATCAGAAATATTCGAGTTCTTGTTGATCGCTGGGGTAAGCAGAGGGCCTCGATCGCTACTTTGTTTGCGGGTGTATTGCTTGTTTCTGTAGTGATTCTGTCTCCTCAAAGTATGGGATCCATGCCGAAATTCTTTGAGGCTTTGGTTCGAAATGAGCTTTCATTACACGCGCTGATAGGCCTCTCACTTTGCTTGTTTCTGACCGTGTGTGCTGTCTATGTGGGAATCGGTACTATGGGTGTGTGGTGGCCAGCATTCCTGTTGGGGGCGGCGGTGTCCTTGTGCGGACTGCGTGGATTACAAAATGTGGGTGCGATTCATGCTGGGGCAATTCCCAACGCGGTGCTGCTCGGAGCGGTGGCATGGACCGTAGTGTGGTTTCGTACCCCGATTACCGTGGCTGTTCTTGCCTATGAACTCAGTGGCAGTGGAAGCATTCTGATTCCCGCCTTGTTGGTCGGTTGGTTTTCTCGGTATCTGGCCGAAAGACTTCAGGCCGAATCCTGGATCCATTCAGCCCTTGAGTCAAAGAGGTTCCCGATTCGGTCGGGTCGAGCCACTTCAGTCTTAAGCACCATCACTGCGGGGGACGCCATGGTTCGAGACTTTCAGTCGGTACAAGCGACGGTTTCAATTGAAGAGTGTCGCCGATTGGTGCTTCAAGGACGTTATCCCTTTGTTGCCGTTGTGGATTCTCAAGGTCGATTCATGGGATTGTTGAGCGCAGACCAGGTAGAAGAGGGCTTTCGATCCCAGCGGCGGCTACAAGGAGAAAATTCAGAATCTAGGTTAGCCGAGCTGATCGAGGTCAAGGATCTTTTGTCTCATGCCCTCCGAGAAAA
The DNA here is from genome assembly GCA_018968995.1 of Bdellovibrionales bacterium. Taxonomy (GTDB): domain Bacteria; phylum Bdellovibrionota; class UBA1018; order UBA1018; family UBA1018; genus CAIOHW01. Next base: position 14 of record JAGWZD010000003.1, on the reverse strand, counting down.
GTCGTTTCAGACGG
>JAGWZD010000002.1 GCA_018968995.1 Bdellovibrionales bacterium | reverse complement strand
CAGTCACCGTTTTAGGTGGAACGATCACTGACACCTACGGTAACCAGAACGACTGGGGCGCAGGCTCTGGAGCCGGGCTAGTGGGAACGAGCTGGTTTTCGATTATTGCGGAATCCTCATCGAGTGTTGATGTGACGGCTGAGCATCGCTCGGGTGGAGTACTAGGTGGCGGCGAGCCTCAAGCAATGATTTGGGATTCCTATGCCACCGGAGCGGTCAATTGTGATGCCATGTGCGGTCAACTTGCCGGAGTGATGGCTTGGAGCTCTACAGGGGCCACTAGCTATGCTGTTGGAGGTGGCCAGTTGACTGGTTATTGGGGCAGTGCAACTGACCCAATGACCGATAGTTACATGAATCCCACAAGTGCCAATACGACTCAGTGGGACCCCGCCATCTGGAATCTCCCCACAGACGGCAGCTACCCCACTTTAAAATAGAGGCTCATCATTTTTAGCTTAAAAACCTGGAGCGAATCTTTATTTAATCTGCCGTTACCAAATTCTGGCTCAGGCCCCCTTCGAACGACGAGTGGCCTCATACCCGTAAATCTGAGCAAGGGTAGAGAACACTCCAGGCCCCGAGCCGATCTCGATGTCCTTCATCGTGAACTGAGAAGGATGCTCGTAGCCTGCGGCATGAGTCACGGCGAGAATCTCATTTCGTAGCGACTGACAAAACCTTGCAAACCGTAGCGACTGAACTTCAGGCTGAATCGCTTTCTGTAAGTACTCACTCTGCGTGGCCACGCCTGCTGGACAATGATCGGTATGACACTTTTGCGCCTGAATACACCCAATCGACAGCATCGCCTCGCGCGCAATATTAATCAGATCCACCCCCATCGCAAACGACACGATGGCCCGATCTGGAAATCCCAGCTTTCCACTGCCGATCCAGGCAAGGTCTTGATCGACCCCGTGTTCTTGAAAAATCTTAAATACCCGAGAAAACCCCACTTTAAACGGAAGTGAAACGTGATCGGCAAAAGTCAGCGGAGCAGCGCCGGTTCCCCCCTCGCCTCCATCAATCGTGATCCAATCTGGCCCCCGGCCTTGGCTTTTCATTTCGGAAGCAAGCTCTTGCCAGAAATCTAAATGCCCGATGGCGGATTTAATTCCGACCGGAAGACCGGTCTCTCGTGCGATCGATTCAATGAAATCGATCATCGAGCGCACATCGTGAAAAGCCGTATGGCCGTTTGGGCTTAAACAATCCTTGCCCACTTCAATGCCCCGAATTCCGGCGATCTCGAGAGTCACTTTTTTTCCGGGAAGAACGCCTCCCTTGCCGGGTTTGGCTCCCTGAGAAAGCTTGATCTCAATGCCCCGAAGGCGCTCATAGCCACTGACGGTCTCGAGCAGGCGATCCATCGAAAATCCACCATCTTTGGCGCGCGCGCCAAAGTAACCCGTACCGAGCTGATAGATCACATCGGCTCCTTGCTTGTGGTACGGCGAAAGCCCGCCCTCACCGGTATTGTGATAACAGCCGGCTTCAAGTGCACCTTTGTTTAAGGCCATGATGGCGTTTTTGGAGAGCGAACCAAAGCTCATCGCAGAAATGTTGATGATGGAATTCGGGCGCCAGGCTTTTTTCCTGCCGTGAGTTTCACCTAAGATTTTTGCCGAAGGAATGGAGTACGCTTTTTTATGAATGGAATCGCCTTTAGCGTGCCCCTCATAAGGAAAAACCGCATGCTTGATGATCGGATAACCGATTCCATAAATCTGATCATCGGTTCCAAAGCCGAACATATTGTTCTCGCCATGGGCCGAGCGGTAGATCCACTCGCGCTCTTCACGGTTAAAGGGCTGCTCTTCTCGGTTGTTGGCGACGATGTACTGGCGAAGCTCAGGGCCAATCTCGATGAACAGGTACCTCAGGTGCCCGATCACTGGAAAATTTCGGATGATGTTATCTGTTGAAAACCATCGGTCGCGGATGGCTAAAGCCACTAGCCCCACGCCAAGACCAACTGTCAGATAAATGGCAACACCCATGGGAACTTTCCTCTCATGAAAACTCTAAAAGAGGTGGTAACCGACTGAGGCTCCTACAACGCCGCCTTTTTGACCGGAATCAAACGGAAAGAGCTGAAGAGCAAACGCGAGTCTCGATCTTCCCACATACGCAAATGGAGCCAACGAGACGGTTAGCTTTCGATCGATACTCGACTGATAGTGAAGCCCAGGCGAGAGAAATGACCAGAATGCCCCCTCATCGCCTGAAGCCGACTTGAACAAGAGCAGATTCACTCCCGCAAAAAATAGATCCGGCCTCTCTCCACGGTCGACGGTCTGGAATCGAAACCCTGCACCCAAAAGCGGTGACGGCGCCGTAAAGGCCAAATCCGGTTCGACTACAGGAATTTTCGGACGCATTCGCTCTTCCTCTGCGCGAGAGGATGAACCCAGGGCCAATCCCCCCGCCAGAAGAAAAACAAGCGCGATATACTTCTTAGAACGCATAGCCAAGGCTGACTCCGGCCCAAGGCTCAAACTTTTTATCGGCGTAAGCCATATATCCGGTTACGCGAAACAGGTACCCTTGATCGCTACGGTTCTCATAGCCGGCTCCAAAAATAGGCAAGACCGATTCGGTCATTTTCCAGCCTGCGCCCGGAGACTCTTGCTGACGAACTTTGCTCAGATTCATCACCAGAGAAACACCCCCAGTGACGTAAAGAGACCCTTGCTCGCCACCTAAGTAGTAATTTGCGTAAACGGGTACGATCGAAATCGGACCGCCGCCGAATCCCACGCCGGCTGCAAAATTTTCATCCAACATACGATCCAAGAACACGCTTGCACTGGAAGCACGCCCTAAACCCTCAACACCAATCACGGTGGGATAAGTCGGGCGAGTCGATGCCGCGCGAGCGTTAGGGGTAGACCAAGAAAAAAGAGATAAAACCAAGCCAAAAAAGGCGAATATTTTTAGTTTCATTCACCAATAGTGAGCGGGAATTCCAAAAAATTCCAGGGTATTCTTCGCCCACATTCGGGCGTAGAGATCGCCCCGAAAGATGAACCATGAAGCGGCGGCTGACAAAAGTATGAGCGTCACAAAAGAGACAATGACCAGATGAAGCGTTTTTTTTTGGCGCTTAAAGTGGATCGCCAATTGAACGCCACCTAAAGTTGCAGGGATAGCCAACCACGGTAAAAAGTGGAAGAAGATGTAGACTCCGCTCGTCATCAACCTAAGAGCTTCCTGAGCACGGACACTTGATCGATTTTTTCCCAGGTGAACTCGGGCTCGGCCCGGCCAAAGTGACCATAAGCCGCAGTCTTCGAGTAAATCGGACGCAGAAGCTGAAGCGACTCGATGATCCCAGCAGGACGTAGATGAAAGGTCTCGCGAATCGCTGCTTCAATTTTTGGAAGCGCTACTTTTTCGGTGCCGTAAGCGTTGACATGAACACTGACGGGCTCGGCAACGCCAATCGCATAGGCCAACTGAACCAAGCAGCGATCTGCTAGACCCGCCGCCACCACATTCTTGGCCACATAACGAGCCATGTAAGCTGCTGAACGATCTACCTTCGAAGGGTCTTTTCCCGAGAAGGCGCCACCACCGTGAGCGCCATGACCACCGTAGGTGTCGACAATGATTTTGCGACCCGTAAGTCCACAATCCCCCATCGGGCCACCAATCACGAAACGTCCAGTCGGATTGATGAGGAACTTGGTTTTTGAATCTAGGAAATGACCGGGAATGGTCTTTCGAACCACCTCTTCAATCAACGATTCCTGAATCTGTTTGTGACCGACGTTCTCGTCATGTTGCGAGCTGATCACCACGGCATCCACACGAGTGGGCTTGCCGTCGACATACTCCATTGTCACCTGGGTTTTTCCATCCGGACGAAGCCACGGCAGAGTGCCATCCTTACGGACAGCCGACAAACGCAGGGCAAGTTTTTGTGACAGATCGATCGTGTGAGGCATGAACTCATCGGACTCGTTCACGGCGTAGCCGAACATGATGCCCTGATCGCCTGCACCTTGCTCCTTCTGATTATGAATACCCTGACCGACCGTCACACCCTGAGAAATGTCGGGCGACTGACGATCTAAAGAGACCAGAACTCCGCAGGTCTGGTAGTCGAAGCCTTTGGTGGAGGAATCGTATCCAATCTTCTTTACGGCCTCGCGAGCAATGTGCGCGTAGTCCACGCGAGCATTAGTCGTGACCTCACCGGCCACAACAATGAGGCCAGTGGTAATTAAAGTCTCGCACGCCACTCGTGAACGTGGGTCCTGGGCTAACAGAGCGTCTAGAACCGCATCCGAAATCTGATCAGCCATCTTATCCGGATGGCCTTCGGTCACCGATTCAGAAGTAAAAAGCGTACGAATTGACATGGATCAATCCTCAACCGATCGAATCAGATATGAATCGGAAACTTCGGCGTGGTGCCCTTGGTCTGCTCTTTGCGCTTACGGGCTTTTCCCTTGCGCGCCTTACGAATCTTGCGGGCCATGCGAGTTTTACCTGTACGAGATGACATAAAAACCTCTTTGAAAATAAAATGATCGAGGAGTCGAGATAGCCCACCCCCCGCCTCAAATCAAGGCTTTCGGGGAACGGTTCTTGCCCTAGCGGCCAGGAATGATTGTCCGCTGTTTTTGCCTGATCGCCCTGCTCGTAGCGTCTGAGAACAGTTTTGCCCGCCTTCCACCGCCGGGGCCTCCGGAGCCAGCCTCTCCAGCCATTGAGGAACTCGCGACATGGTTCCTAGTTCAGGGGGAGACTCGGACCCTAGCCACTGAAAATCTCGAGCGTTTTTCAGTTTCAGGCAAGGCCCTGCGAGCCGCTCAGATGCCCTCTCCGGCCCCCCCAGGAACCCTGCTTATCAAGGCCGTAGAGCCCGGAATCGCCGAGATTTGGATCTGGCAGAACCCCGGAGCACTCCTTCACCTGAGCGTCCACGTTCAAGCCCCCCCTCGACTCGAGAATAGCGCCCCTCTCCATTCTTTCGATCGCGCCCTCGAAAGCCTGCGAGAGGCCAAGATCTCTCGGGCGGGCGACCGAGCTATTCTCAGAGGAAAAGTTTCTACCGATCAGGAACTGAGCCGGATACGACTGATCGAAAACTCTTTTCCAAAACAAGTAGAGAACCTCACGGAGTTATCCCCAGAGCTTCTCAGCCTTGGATTCAAACGTCTGTCCTCATGGATTGCGGCAGAAAAGCTACAAAACTCTCTGCGACTTGAAACCTTGGGAGAACAGCTCTGGGTCAGAGGGTCCGCTTCGGATGCAACGATCAAAAATGCCTGGGAACTAAAACTGACCTCTTTATTTTCTGGCGTTAGAACCGATATTTCCTCTCTTCCCGACACCAGCCGGACCCTTTTTTTTCGGGTCTTTTTTTTAGAGATGAAAAAAAACGCCTTCCGCCAGTTGGGTCTAGATTGGCCCTCCACGATTTCGGGTGCCCTGCAGATTCAAGGGGGTTCTCTGTTCTGGGTTCAGTCCCCCCAAATTGAGGTTTCATTAAAGTGGCTTGAAGGGAAAGGTTGGGCCAAGGTGCTTTCTCAACCTGAACTCGTGGTTCGAGTGCCTGGAGAAGCCGAGTTATTTGCCGGCGGTGAAATCCCACTCGAACTCCATTCGCGAGGAGCGCACCGAAACGGTAGCTGGATCGAGTGGAAACCCTATGGATTACTTCTCAAGCTCAAAACACTGCATAGTTCGGCCGAACAGGTACGACTTGAGATCTCTTCTGAAATCAGTGAACTGGACCGAGCTAACGGGAGCCAAAATCTGCCCGCGTTGCAGGCGAGCCGAGTAAAAACCCAAGTCGATGCTCGAATCGGTGAGCCTTTATTTTTATCTGGTTTACTTCAAGAGCAAAGCAGCACCCAACAGCGCTCTGCCCCCTTTCTCAGTCGACTGCCTATCCTCGGATCGCTTTTTGGCTCGGAAGACTTTATTCAGCGCCGCTCGGAATTAGTCGCAATTCTTGTCCCGCTCAACGCCCCGCCGCCGGCACCCTCAGTGGGCGACTTGCAAGATCACGGATCGATTCAGCGCGAATGGAGCGAGTCGACCAAAAAACCGCCGCCTTCTCAACATCGCCAAAATTGGCTCTCACCTTATCAAGAAAGGCGCTTCTGATGAGCATTATTCCAGACCTACAAAAATGGATGGGCGACCCGAGTATCACCGACATCTGCATCAATGCTGACGGCCAAGCCTATCTAGACCGCGGAGCAGGTCTCGAACCGCAATATCAGCCACCAACCTACTGCGAGTCCGAGTCCTCACAACTGAAGACCTGGGTTCTTGAACAGCTGTCTTCCGTAGGAAAAAGCTGGGACGCTCGGAATCCTTTTGTAGACGCCTCAATTCAGCCTGCTCATCGCCTTCATGCGGTCTTTCCCCCGATTAGTGGACGAGGAATGGTCATCTCGCTCCGAAGACTGGGACGAGCGCTATCGGGACACTCCAGCCAGCGATGGGAGCATAGCCAACTTTTATTTGAACGACTCCAGCGCGCCGTAAAATCTGGGGAAAGTGTTTTAATTGCAGGCTCAACCGGAAGCGGTAAGACGACCCTTTTAAATGACCTCCTGTCGTTCGTTCCGCAAAATGAACGCATTCTTGCCCTCGAAGATACTCCCGAGCTGTCTCCCGCTCATCCTCACTTCCTCTCGCTACAATCTCGGACAGCAAATGCGGATGGCTACGGCGAGATCTCCATACGAACACTCTTGAAGCAATGCCTCAGGATGAGACCCGACCGAGTTTTACTCGGCGAATGCCGCGGAGCAGAAATTTTGGACCTACTCCAGATTTTGAATACTGGCCACCGCGGATCTCTGGCGACCTTGCATGCAAATTCCGCAAGAGACGCCCTCAAACGAATGGAAACTCTCGCACTATTAAATGCTCCTGAGTCTCTTTCCATACAGGCGCTGCGAGAATGGATTTCTTCAGGCATACAGTGGGTCGCTCATGTCCACCGTGACGAAGACGGAAAACGAAAAATTCGTGAGCTTGCTCAGGTTAGCGGCATCGAATCAGGAACGATATTACTTCGACCGGTGGACTCTCGTACCTAAGATGTGCTTAAACTGCTGACCGATATGCACGAGCCTCACTCGCCACTTCACCATTCCTTCATTTTGACCGCTATTACTGATTCGCGCGGCCAAGAAGGCGAAATAGCATGGAGTATGGAATTTACTGTATTCCGCAGTACCAATGGATTCCAACGTAATGCTCAATGGACAGGAATATTTGAGTTCAAAGGCAAAAACGCAAGTGAGATACGCCGCAAAGTTTTCAGAAAAACTTTTCCGTTTCCTGAGAGTCTCACCTCTCGTGACCAACTGCTGACCACCCCATGGAGTTTTGAAGGCATTGAGTTCTCGGGCACACGTTATAAAGGTAAAATTCTGACCACCGAGGGCGAACTCCACTGGGACTTTGACCTTGAGTTAGGACATACGATCGAGTTCGAACCGCTTGCTCCATTGCTGAAAGTTCAAACACTACGCACCCAAATTCCGATTCAAGGTCAGTGGAGTTTATCCTCGAATAAAGCTGAAAATTCTGACTTTAGCTGGTCATCCCGAAATAGCTCGGCTCGAGCAACTCTACAGTTTCGGGATGACTCGAAACGAGTGTGGCCAACGGTTTGGTTTCACTCACAGAGTCTTCGAGACACCTCAGGAGGCTCGGAGTATTGCGCTGAGGGTCTTCACGCTCATCCAAAACTGAAATTACTACCCGCGCTCACGTGCATCAGTGCGTTTGAGCGATTAAAAGGAATTCCTGAAAACTCTCTTTGGCGGGCACTGCGCTCCAATATGCACAAGATTGCTCAAGGCTGGTCGTTTCGAACTGAACAGGAGGGACGAGAGCTTCGAGGGAAAGTTGAAGTTGAGCCAAAACATTGGGTCACTCTTCGCTATGAGGATATTCGTGGAGCAGCTTTCTATCGAACCAGTACCCGAATGGCCCGAATGGAAGTCCTTGTTTTGGATCATGGAAAGCCTATGGGATTTTTCAGCACCGCTCTGGACACTTGGCTTGAATGGACGACGTTTCATCGCCCTGTAGAGTCTTCGGACCTGAGATAGCGAGCTCTCGCGGAAAAATCCAAACTCTCCCGCTGCAAACCAAAGAAAAAATCAGACCCCAGAGAATGAGCAACTGGATTTCAGCTACCAGCGCCTTCAAACCAAGAACCAACTTTCCCAACTCAGTGCAAAAGCGCTAACCAAAAGCATCAAGACCGAAGGAGCAACGCACAGAAAAAGCGGCTTTAGCGCTCGAGTGGAAAGAAGCTGAATCTGACGTTCGACTTCGCAATCCAGTTCGATTCTGAGCGAATCTAAAGCCGATTCGATTCTATCTGCGCAGCCTTTTCCCTCGAAAATGGCCGCTTGAATCGATTTTCTGAAAATAGCGCCTTGTGCGGCAATAGTCCGTGCCGATGTTTCGAGAGAAATCGGATTGAGTGTGTGATCCGACCACAGATCAGCCCCCCAGTACGGAACAAGGCTTTCAGCCTGGCGATGTAACTGCGGGATCGCTCTTGACCAAGCGAGGTCTCCGGGAAGACCCCCTCTGAGACTACCCAGTAATCTTTCTCCAAAACAAAAAGAGGCAGCCCACCACGAACGACGCTCGCGATGTAATCCCGCCCATCGAGCCATTTCAGCCAGGGAAAGCATCCAGATCATCGCGCCAAGGTCCAAAAGTAGTGCAATGCTGGTAAGAACCCACCAGCGCCATCCGTACTGAGAAAGCCCTGGGACCAAAAAATACAGCGCCACTGCGATGAGAGGCACCAGAGCTCCGCAAACGATCGCCTGTCCCCAGGCCTGAGCGCTTCGAGAGCGGGCCTCCTGATCGGCGCGCCTCTGATCTGCGAGCGTTTTTTCTAACCGCTTCAGAGTAGGAACAACGGGAATTCCCGCCTCTCTCAGCTCCGAAATATTTTCAACGGCTAAGGCTCCCCAGGGAGCCTCTATTTTCGAAATCTCGCTCCAGTCCTCTAGCGACGGAAGATAACCGCTCTCCAGTCGCTCGCGAATATCTCGTAAAATCATTAACGACCGATCCCAATTCACTCGCGGAACCAACAAGTGTTTCAAACCGGAATAAAGGTCCGAACTGAATAAATAAAGGGCTGCTGCTCCCGAACTCCAGGCAAAACCGTAGAGAAAAACCATGATCCAAATCCAGCAGCAAGGGGTGCGCCATCGCTTATTTCATTTAGGAACTTGGGGTATTATCGCTGGGGCGATTCGAGCGTCGGAGGCTTCAGCTCAAAAATCCACACTCCGCCTTTCTCTAAGTGACTCAGAACTTCTTGAACCTGCGTCAAAAATCCGACGGGAATCGTCAGCTCCAAATCGCAAGTAGCTTCTCCCTGAGGGGATAAAAGTGGCGCTTTTTCGGACTCTCGCTCTGATTTTGAGTCCAAACGGCTCAGCGTGGAGTAGGAAGCGATCCCGCCCTGAGCCTCGAGAATGTGGTAGACCCAAGCAGAATCTCGCTTCGAAATCCGAATGACCTGACGATACGCATGTGAAGGCGCCATTTTCTTGCTGATTCCCCGCGACACTCTTATCCTGTATCTAAGATGACACGCAATGTCCCAACAGGCTCCATGCTCAGAATAACGGTTTTCGCCGCGCTGCTTGCAACGGTGGGTTGCTCCACTTCCGGAGCCAGAACATCCGGAAGCTCTCAGGAAGAACTAGAACTTTCACGTCGACAAGTTCAAGAGCTTCGCGAACACGTGAGCACTCTCAGCGGCAGACTCGAAGGCATGGAAATGACCATGGCTTCTCTACGCGATGAGTTAAAGGCCAAGAATACTTCAGCCGAGACTCTGGCTCGAAAGAAAGAGGGTGCCGACGCCACCGTAGAGGTCACCCCGCACGCCAGTGAACGAATGGGCAAACCCATTGTTCCTGAGAAAGCCTCTTCGGACCCTGAGTTAGGATTTACGACAGACTCCGCTGTGGACTCTTATCGAAATGCCATGACCTTGTTTGAATCGAAAAAATATCCGGAATCGATGTTAGCGTTTACGGGCTTCCTAGAGCAGTACGCTGATCATCCCTGGGCTGGAGCTGCGCAGTTTTATGTTGGTCAAGCCTACTTCATGCAAAAAGAATGTCGACTCGCACTGCAGGAGTACCAACGAGTTCTGACATCGTATGATCGAAGCTCTCACGTAGCCGACTCGCTCAAGCAAATGTCTATCTGTGAAGAGGAACTCAAGATGCCTCAGGCGGCTGCGAAACATAGACAGCTTCTGACTTCACTCTTTCCGAATTCGCCAGCTGCACGATCGCTTGTGGCCGAAGCGACTTCTAAAAGCCCTGAGCAAGCTGCACCGGTACAAACGGCTCCGCCAACAGCACCCTCAGAAGGAAATAACAAGCAGTGAATAAAACTACTGTCACCTCTGCTCTTCTGATTTTGGCGTCTCAATCTGCCTTGGCAGCGAAGACCACTAAATTACCCACGGAATTCATCTCTGATGATTCCTGGAAAAAAATTGCTGAGACTCAACTCACAGAAACCTACACCATCGCCAAGGGTGACACGCTTTGGGATATCTCTAAGAAGCTTTTTGGAGATCCCTACTACTGGCCTAAAATCTGGCAGATTAACGGAAAAAATATTCCCAACCCCGACCTCATTTTTCCGTCTAAGGTGTTGAGCTTTTCTCCCGGAAGCTCGACCTCTTTACCGTCTTTAGATCTTAAAGAATCAACTGTTGCCCAAAATGATTCATCAGACACTGAAAAAGACGTGACCCCAACGAAGGTGCGCCCAAAGTCTCTTCGCTCACAGGAATGGCGCGAAATGCCAACCCAATCCTGGGAGCAGGTTCAGGTTAAGATTCCATTGAACACTGATTCACTCGGATTTGACCTAAAGACTCGGTACGTGATGCCCCGCACTCGAGGAGTAGAAATCCCTTGGGTTGCAGCCTCGGAAGAACTGCCCGCAATGGGCAGCATTCTCGCTGCAAAAAATGAAAACGCTCTTTTAACGATAAATGACTTTGTTTACATTCGCCGCGAATCTGATGAGCTACAGATCGGAAAAACCTACGCGATTACGACCGATCCATCTCCTCTAAAAAACAAACTTTTCGACTCTGATGGCTTGGCTTACCCGATCTTGGGGAGAGTCACCATTATCGCAGAAAAAGATGAGGTTTGGATTGGACAGATTCGCTCTGCAACAGGGCCGTTTGAAAGACGAGAAAGCTTCCTCATAAAAATTCCGGGAAGAAAAATCGTCCAAAATCCAATCCCTTCCAAAGAGCCGATTAGCGCTACGTTTATGACCAACCCCGAGGCTGGTGCTTCTGTTGCCGCTCAACATGCCTTTGGATTCATTGATCGCGGAACCAGTGATGGTGTCGAACCTGGAATGGTATTTCGAGCGTACCAGTACACTGATCCCGCTGACGATCGCGAAATCACAGAGTCGGATGTGGTTCCACTGGCGGATGTGCAGGTTATTCAAGCCTCTGAAAAAGTTTCATTGGTCTTAGTGATTCGAAGTCTTAACCAGGTACTCGAAAATGGCCAAGCAGTCGTTTCATTAACGGACGTCAGCGATCTGATCCGAAAAAGAACGGATTTGGCTACAGACCTCGACACGGGTGAACTCCAAGCAGCGCCCGAGGAGTACGACACTGAGGAAGCTCAAAAGCCCCAAGAAAAAGATGATTTGGGCGAGCTGGAGTCTGACGAGGCCCTCACAGATGAAGAAAAGAAAAACCTGAACCAACTTGAAAATCATCAGCAAGAGCAGCTGCCTGAGGAAGAGGCTCTTCCGCAAGAGGACGAAGCCCTTCCTTCTGAAGAACCCAGTGAAGAGACTCCAAGCGAAGAGATGCCCAGTGAAGAGACTCCAAGCGAAGAGATGCCCAGTGAAGAGACTCCAAGCGAGGAGATGCCTAAAGAAGAGGCGCCCAGCGAGGACTCTTCCAGCTCTGAAAGTCCTTCCGAAGAGCCCTCTGATTCTGATTCCGACTCGGGCTCCTCCATGGACGAACCTGCATCGGGATCAGATGAGGGCTCTGGGGAAGCTCCTTTCTGATTCAAGCACTACTTTTGCAAACTGCGGCATCCCATGCCGCTTTATCACTTGCTACCGCTAGGAAGTCGCTTCAGTGCTTTGTGGTCCGTCCCGCGACCTGAACTCCAAGAGCTTTGGATTGAGGCCAAGAACGAAAGCGCACTCGAACTCCTCACTCAGCTTCCTCACCGAGGACTTGCCGTCGTTGGCACTCGACGACCGCATCCACAATCTGAGCACTTCACCGAGGCTTTTCTCCGCTCAATCCGCGGCTCCGAGCTGATCATTCTCTCAGGACTTGCTCGCGGAATTGATCGAGTTGCACACGAAGAAGCCCTCCATCACGGACTTCCCACCATCGCGGTACTAGGCTGTGGGCATCACCACCATTACCCCCCTGAATCAGCCGTATTGAGAGAGCAGATCATCACTGCGGGCGGGCTAGTGATCTCTGAATTCCCTCCAGACAGTCCGCCTTTGAAACAAAATTTCGTAAAAAGAAATCGCTGTATCGCCGCATGGTCGCACGCCACCTGCGTGATCGAGGCCCCGGCTAAGTCGGGGGCTTTGATCACGGCAGACTACGCCATGGAACGCCATGCCACAGTTTTTTGTGTTCCCAGCTTTCCGGGTGATCCGGCCTTTGCTGGAAACCAACGACTTCTTGACGAACACGCTGCAATTCCGCTCTGGGCAGCGCATTCTCTCGGGGCAGCATGGCTCGAGTTCGCAGCCCATCAGACACCCCCAGAACTCCCATTTGATCTGCCACTCTGCGCAACGCTCTTGAAAAAATCCGAAGCTTCCCTCTAGATGAGAGGAATGGCTAAAACATCACTGGTCATCGTGGAGTCTCCAACGAAGGCCAAAACCATTAGGAAATTTTTGCCCAAGGCCTACGTCGTTGAGGCCAGCATGGGACACGTGCGCGACTTGCCTCAGTCTGCAGCAGACATTCCTGCGGCTCTCAAAGCGCAAGAGTGGACTAAAATTGGAGTGAACGTCGATGAGGACTTTGAACCTCTTTACGTTGTTCCGAAATCCAAATCCAAAGTCATTCTGATCTAAAAAAGAAACTCAAGGACGCTGAAAGCGTTTACCTCGCAACTGACGAAGACCGCGAAGGAGAATCCATCGCCTGGCATCTGCTTCAGGTGCTCAAGCCTAAGGTTCCGGTCAAACGCATGGTGTTTCATGAAATCACCAAAACAGCCATTGAGCGCGCTCTTCAAGAGGTACGTGATGTGGACTCTCGACTCGTCCGGGCCCAAGAAACCCGCCGAATCTTAGACCGTCTGGTGGGCTACACGCTCTCCCCGCTCATCTGGAAGAAAATCGCCTTCGGGCTTTCAGCAGGCCGCGTACAGTCGGTGGCCCTTCGTGTGATTGTTGAGCGTGAACGTCAACGTCTGAAGTTCGTGAAAGCAGACTACTGGGATCTCGAAGCTGAACTGGGTAAAGGCTCAGACACCTTCAAAGCCAAGCTGCTTTCGGTAACAGGCAAGCGCATTGCCACGGGCAAGGACTTCGATGAGGACACCGGAAAGCTTCTAGCAGGCAAGGATGTTCAGCTTCTAGATGAAACCGACGCCAGAAAACTGGTCCAAGCACTCAGTTCAGCGCTCTTTACTGTGACGAGTGTCGAAGAAAAGCCCTCGACTTCACGTCCTGCGCCTCCCTTCATCACTTCAACCCTCCAGCAGGAAGCCAACCGCAAGCTGGGACTTTCCGCAAAAGAGGCCATGCGCACCGCGCAGTCGCTCTACGAAGAAGGCTTCATCACTTATATGCGTACGGATTCGCCCAATCTGTCGCAGGAGGCACTCAAGGCCGCACGAGGTTGTGTGGAAGACCTCTATGGAAAGGACTACCTCTCTCCAGAGCCTCGCCAATACACTTCTAAGGCTCGTGGAGCTCAAGAAGCCCACGAAGCCATTCGTCCAGCCGGTTCAGTATTTCAACATCCCAAGGATACGGGCCTCACGGGTGTGCATCTGGCGCTTTACGACATGATCTGGAAGAGAACTGTCGCCACGCAGATGGCGGAAGCCCGCAAGATGACTGTGACTGCGAAAATTGAGGCAGGACCCGCAGTGTTCACGGCTTCGGGCACTCGCATCGTTTTTCCGGGATTCATTCGCGCTTACGTCGAAGGAGCCGATGATCCGGAAGCCGCGCTTGAAGATCGCGAAGTCCTTCTGCCCGATCTCAAGGTCAAAGACACTTTGAAATCTAAGGGAATTGAAGCGCTTCAACACGAAACCAAGCCTCCGGCTCGCTTTACCGAAGCGAGCCTCGTGCAGATGCTTGAAAAAGAGGGCATTGGTCGGCCGTCCACTTATGCATCCATCATCGGAACGATTGTGGACCGAGGCTACGTCAGAAAAATAGGCGCGGCTCTGGTGCCCACTTTCACAGGCTTTGCCGTGACTCAGTTGCTGGAACGGCATTTCGACTCGCTCGTGGACACTGGATTCACAGCGAAAATGGAAGAATCGCTCGATGAAATCGCTGAAGGAAAAATCGAATACCTTCCGTATTTAAAAAGTTTCTATCTCGGCAAGAGTGGCCTTCGCGAAAGAGTCAAAACCCAGGATAAGAATATCGATCCTGAGGAATCCCGCACCGTGCTGCTGCATCACTTGAAGGGAATCGACATCAAGGTCGGCAAGTTTGGGCCGTACATCATTAAAAACAAGGGCACCAAAAAAGCTGAAGAAGTTCATGCCTCGATTCCTGAGGACATTGCGCCGGCGGATTTATCGGTCGAAAATATTCACGAAATTATTGAGGCCTCAGAGAAAGGGCCGCAGTCACTAGGTAAGGACCCTCAAACGGGACTTGATGTGTACTGCCTCACCGGTCGCTACGGAGCTTATGTTCAGTTAGGTGAAACTCCGCCGAAGCCCGAGAAACCGGCAGCAAAGCCCAAGAAATCCAAAAAGAAGAGCACCGAGGATGCTCCAGATGCTACGGCGGCCAAAGCTACTGAAAAAGCTCCAGAAGTGCCGAAGCCCCGCCGCGCCTCACTTCCAAAAGGCATTCAGCCCCGCGATGTGACCATCGAGATGGCTCTCAAGTGGCTTTCGCTTCCTCGAGTGCTGGGAAATCATCCCACCTCGGGGCATCCCATCACAGCCAATAACGGACGTTTTGGTCCTTACGTGGTGATGGACGGACAGTTTCGCTCGCTCAAGAAAACCGATGATGTCTATACGGTCACCCTCGAGCGTGCAGTAGAGCTTCTGGCCGAAGAAAAGCGAGCGCGCGCTGGAAGCACGATTCTCAAAGAACTGGGACAGCACCCGAAAGACAAAAAGCCTATCCAGCTTCTCGAGGGCAAGTACGGCGTCTACGTGAAGCACGGCAAAGTGAACGCCACCGTTCCGAAAGAGACGCCAAACGACGCGGTCACTCTGGAAATGGCGCTCAAGCTCATTGAAGAGCGCTCCAAGCGAAAGAAATAACGGCCTGAGTTCGGTCTGAACAGACACAGTTTGGTGTTTTTTGGTCAGGTTCCTCGACAGCTGCCTTAGTCTTAGACACTCTCATCGGGGCAAACTGAATTGATACTGGTCTAAACGTCGGGCTCGACCCTGAGATAAGCGCTCCAGACTGGTATCCTGCTTGCCCTTAGAGTCTTCATGAAAAAAATGTCGTTGGCTCTCTGCCTCAGCGTACTTCTGCTCACCGGATGCCAGCTTCAGGTCGTGATTGAAGAATCAGTAGAAGAATCGTGTCAGACAACGTCTCTCTCCCAAGATGAGCCTGCCCCAGTGGAGGGCATTGAACACCAGGAGCCACAAGAGCGGCTCGATCCGCGATATCTAAAAATTGCGACGCTCGATGACGGAGTCCATTTCACGGTACATCGAGGAGATGGCTACTTTGTCGTCAAGGCATCAAGAGTCCTGGTTCGATGTGCTTTTGGGGGTCCTGATGATTTTAGAAGGTGTGACCCTCATGAGGTGCGCTTTGAAATTCGGCCCGAGCATGAATTCTACGAAATCTTGAAGCAGGCGTTTCACCCAAGAGACTTTGAGCTTCGCTCACCCGCCTCTCTATACTGGGCTCACCATCATTGGTTGATCGACCAAGGCTGGCCCACGATGAACATTCAAATGCCATCTCCCGATTACTCCGTCACCTTTAAAGGGGTCTTACCCGACCCTGTGCCTGACGCTTTTGTCTGCAAGGTGGGTCGCAAGGACGACACTGTTACAGGCGAGTGCCAAAGCCTTTTATCCTTGGTGAACCAAGTGCGCATGACCCTACAAGGAGGCGTCTAACGAGAGGCGCTTCTGGGCCACAGCAGTTCGAATCAAAAGGATGAAAAGATAGATCATCATAGCCGTCTTGATAAAATACTGACCGCCAAGCAGCTCTCGAATCACCGATGGTGTGAGATCCGAGGGCAAAATCACGAAACCCAGCACTAGAGACCCTAAAGTCCAAGGCCCGCTCTTAGTCCAAAGATACAGAATAACAGGCGCCAATAACGCGAGCGTGGGTGGCTCCGTCATGTGCGACAGCATTAAGACCCCGAGCATCAGCAAGTTTTCAAACAGACCTCGACTGAACTGACCCCTTTTTGGGATGCCCAAGCCCAAAAAATCACTCCACCAAAATAGAAAACCTGAATCACCGGAAAAAATCGCAGCCAATGCGAAGGTAGAATGCTCGCAAGGCCAATCTTCAAATGCGGTGCGTGGATATCACGGGCCAAAACGTCGAACCACGAGCTAAAAACTGCGAACGTTTCTCCTCGCCAAACCAAAAGCGGCAAGCCAACTCCTAACGCAAAACCCCCGATGAGGCCAAAAAACCAGGAGCGTCTGATTTCAGCCGAAAGCCTTCGATCTGGAAGCAGAAGAAAGACCGTAAAAAGAATCGGAAAGATCTTCATCCAAATAGTCAGCGATAGACAAAACCCTGCTATTACCGCAAAAGCAGGCTTTAACGAGCGTGAGCCCACCCACGAAACTGAGATCAGCAACCATAAGAGCGAATTAATCTGTCCGTAAAATCCATTATTGAGCATTAACGGAATCAGAAGAACCCCCAGCACTATCCATCGAAATCGAGAGTGAGACGATTCAGAAAAACTCGTTAAATACAGAACAGATGCTCCAACAAAACAAAGAAAATTAAAAAAACACCAAAACCACTCTGCTACGCTTTGTGAGGAAAATTCTAAAATGAAATGAAGTGGCGCCAGCAAAATGGCCCAAATAGGAGCATACTTGAAAAAATCCGGACGACCCTCGCGGATCAAATAAGGATTTAATCCAGACCAGGAGTCCGAACCCGCCCCGGCGAAGATCGGTAGACAGTACTGCCCGTGCGATCGCACGGAGATCGCCGCTAATAAAGCCAGGATCCCCAGTAAAAGCCCTGTCTGAATGAGCCGAGTGCGTTTCATGAGCTCTTTAGACTAGATGATTTAGAGCTTTGCGGCAGCAAACTCTCGAAGAAGAGCCCCTTTGCGGCGCTGTCTCTCAAGTGCAAGATCCACAAGTTCCGACAACAGTGCAGCATAACCGAGTCCAGACGCTTCCCACATCTTTGGGTACATGCTGATGGAGGTAAATCCTGGAATCGTATTCACTTCATTGAAGTAAAATTGACCGCTGATCTTATCGAGGAAAAAGTCTACCCGCGACAACCCCTCGCCCTCTAGGGCCTCAAACACATCTACAGCAAGCTTTTGCACTCGCGCCAGTTCCTCGGATGAAAGACGCGCAGGAATGAGCAGCGCGGCTCCGTCATCATCCAGATACTTGGCCTCGTAAGAATAAAACTCGTGCGATGGAATGATCTCTCCCGCCACACTAGCCCTTGCGGGAGCTCCATGGGTTCGGCTCTCCAGAACAGAGACTTCAATTTCACGTGCTGAGATGGCTTTCTCGACGAGAACCTTGGTGTCGTAGCGGAAGGCATCGTTCATGGCTGCATCGAATGCGGCCTCGTCCTTCACCTTATGCACACCCACACTCGAGCCCATGTTCACGGGCTTCACGAAGCACGGAAAGCCGAGTTCTTTTTTTACCCGGGCTCGAATCAAATCTTTCTGCTCACGCCATCTACCCGCCCGCACCATCACGAAAGGAACAATAGGAATGCCCGCGTCGCGAGCTAGCCGCTTCGCCATGTCCTTATCCATGCCTACCGACGAGGCGGCAACGCCACAGCCCACGTAGGCCACCTCAGCCAGCTCCAAAATGCCCTGAATGGTTCCATCCTCACAAAGCGGTCCGTGCATGACTGGAAAAACCACATCGGCTGTGGCCGCTACCGATCCGTCTTTTAAGCTCACAAAAACCGCCTTGCCCTTGCCTCGAGAAGGATCGGGAGGAAGCACCACAGGAAGCGCCGCAGCAGGAATGCTGAGAGATGCCCCTTGGGCCTCTTTTTCAGCAAATCCTGGGTCCACCAGATGCCATTGGCCCTGCTTATCAATCGCCACAGGGACGATTTCAAACCTCGTGCGGTCCAGGTTTCTAATGACCGAAGCGGCCGACCGAAGCGAAATCTCATGCTCCCCTGAACGCCCGCCGTACACCACAGCAACTCGAATTTTCTGGCTCATTGAAAAAAAGCGTAACCGAGCAACATCCTTGATTCACTAAGAAAAGCGCTCTAAGGTGCGCCTACGCGATTAAAACAGGAGAAGACCTCATGTCGAATCATCAGAACCATGAAGTTCCAGGCGCAGATGTCTGGTCAGCCAGCGATCTCTACCGTAACGCAGTACAGCAGCTTCATGAAGCCGCATCGGTGATGAAACTAGATCCGAATGTCGCTGCACGCTTGAGCGTGCCCAAGCGCGCCTTAGTCGTGAGTGTTCCGATTCGGTTGGACGATGGTTCAATCAAAGTTTTTGAAGGTTACCGCGTTCAGCACAACATGACCCTCGGGCCAGGCAAGGGTGGCATTCGCTTTCATCCTGAAGTGACTCTGTCGGAGACGGCAGGGCTGGCGATGCTCATGACATTCAAATGCTCTCTCGTGGGTCTGCCCCTGGGTGGCGCTAAGGGCGGCATTCGCGTGAACCCGTCACAGCTCTCACGCCAAGAGCACCAGTCGCTCATGCGCCGATACACTTCTGAGATCAATATGATCATCGGTCCGGACAAAGACATCCCGGCTCCAGACGTGGGCACGGATGCTCAGCACATGGCCTGGATGATGGATACGTTTTCGCAGGAACGCGGCTTTGCAATTCCGGGTGTCGTCACTGGCAAGCCCATTGAAATCGGCGGCTCTTTGGGGCGCGCCGAGTCCACGGGCCGTGGTGTGGTCTACACGACCGTTCACGCGAAGAAATACCTTGCCGATAAAGGCCGAGGCTCGGCCCGAATCGATTCGTCAACGACCGTCGCTGTGCATGGCTTCGGAAAAGTGGGCGCGATCGCAGCTCTTGAGATTCATGCTCTGGGGGCAAAGGTTGTGGCCATTGGAGACTACGCCGGCGGCATCTACAATAAAAACGGCCTCAATGTTCCTGAAGTACACCGCTACTTCCAAAAGAACAGAACCTTGGTGGGCTACCCTGAAGCTGAAGCGATTAAGCCAGAGGACGTGCTCACGCTTGACGTGGAAGTGCTCATGCCTTGCGCGATTGACGGCGTCATCACCGACAAGAACGTCAATCAAGTAAAAGCAAAAATCATCTCAGAGGGCGCCAATGGCCCCTGCACCACCAGCGCCATGAAAGTGCTCGAAGAAAGAGGCGCCTTCATCATTCCTGACGTTCTCTGTAACGCAGGCGGCGTGATCGTGTCTTACTTTGAATGGGTTCAGGGACTACAGAACTTCTTCTGGAGTGAAAAAGAAGTGAACGGAAAATTGGCTGAAGTCATGGAGAACGCCTTCAAAAAGGTGGTTCAGATTCGCGACCAGCATGATTGCGGAATGAAAACCGCAGCTCTGATTGCAGGCGTGGACCGACTTGATAAGGCCATGCGCCTGCGCGGACTTTTCCCTTAGTTTTTCGCCGTAATGGGTGATTTGACCTCGAGAAACCTTGATCTTACTGCGTGGATACGCGGACCGGGATCAGGAGTAGGACTGACGGCGTGGCACTCATTTCGGGCCCTGCACAGGCTTGACCCTTCATTGGTTGGGGTGAGCAGAACTCGAAACTCTCAGTTACGCTGGATGAATCCGATTGAACGTTTGATGGGAAAGCGCAGGCAGCTCTACCACTCTTTCGAACATCGGATGTCGCCTCTCATCAACTCAACCCGGGTACTTTCGATTCACGACCTCTGGACACTAAGACCAGGGAACCCCTGGCAGCCCAGTAACTTTCAGACGCGCCAGGCGCCTTTAATGGAGCAAGCCATTCGGCGGGCGCACTGGATCACGACTCCCTCTCGTTCCGTTCTCAGAGAGCTTCA
>JAGWZD010000279.1 GCA_018968995.1 Bdellovibrionales bacterium | reverse complement strand
CCTCACGGAATACAAATGTTATTCTGAGTTCGATCTCAGGCTTAGTTCCAAACGGCCTGATTCAAGACTTTCCATCGTCTGAGCAACCATTAACGCCAGTTCTAGGATCTACTGCGGACAACTACACCGTGATCAGCTCGACTGGAGAGACGCTGAATCGAACAGAAAAACTCACAGTGAGCTGGTTCACCACGGACGGTGAGTTTGAGTTTTCAAGAACCGATGCAGCGAGCAGTAATAAGTGGACGCCACCCCAAACGGGCACACCCCGTGGCCTGGTCATTTTTAGAGACGATCGTGGAGGCATGAGTGCTCCCATTCAGGTGGGGTTCTAGCTTATGCAAATTTTCTGGATTCTCGCTGTAGTGCTGGGTTTGGGCTTCTCTGGTTCAACGAGTGCCGCCCCCTTATCAGGAAAACTTTTTGAGAGGGGTACGAAAACCCCTCTTTCAGAAGTCTCGATTTTCATTCTCCCGCATAAACTGAAAGCCATCACTAATGGCCAAGGTGAGTTTAGTTTTCCGGATTTACCTGAGGGACCATTTTCGATCGTCGTGAATAGTGCTGGGTTTCTTAAGCTCGAGCAGCAAGATTATGTCACAGGAAGGGATCCTGTCTCACGAACCCTTTATCTTGAGAGGGCGAGCTATGACGCCTATGAAACGACGGTGACCGACAAGAAGGATCGACGCGATGACTCTCGACGATCACTGAAGGCCTCTCAAGTAAAGACTTTGCCAGGATCTGGTGGAGACCCGATCAAAGCCATTCAAAATCTGCCGGGAGTGAATCGGGCCGCCCCATTTAGCTCACAGGTCATCATCCAAGGTTCAGCGCCAAAAGATACAGTGTACATGATTGATGGACATGAAGTTCCGATTATTTTTCATTTTGGGGGTTTGAGCTCGGTGGTTCCACCTGAGGCGCTAGACCGGGTAGACTATCTTACCGCCGGATATGGCGCAGAGTACGGACGAGCCTTAGGAGGGCTTGTGGGTGTGTGGACGCGAAGCCCACGGAACGATCGAATTCATGGCCAGGCGTTTGTGGATCTAGTCAATGCGGGGGGGCTTATTGAAGGCCCAGTTGGAAGCAAAGGGCGTTTTCTCTTTGGAGTGCGCCAAAGTTATGTGGGTGTGCTTCTAAAGGCGATCACATCGGGCAATTCTAAATTTAATCTCACTGTGGCTCCGACCTTTGGAGATATTTTGGGCATTTATGAACAGAGACTGACTTCTCGGGATGATTTTAAAATCGTATCGGTCGGTTCAAGCGATAATTTGTCCTTCTTGCTCAAACAACCAGCTGATTTAGACCCATCCCTTCGGGGTCAGTTTGAGACCAACACAAAATTTTTTAGACTGATTCCTCAACTCACTCATCGTCATAGTGAGATCACCACCTCTCGATGGTCGCTGGGCGTGGGACGTGATTGGATAAATTTTAAAACGGCTGAGAATAATTTTGCGATCTCGACCTGGAGCCTCACCGTTCGAGGTGAGCTTGAACGCCAGTGGACCTCCTCCTGGACTAGTCAGTTTGGTTTAGACAACCAATACACTTGGGCTCGTGTAGACATCTTACTACCGAGTGTTTATTTCGATGGGGGTGTGCCAAATCCTTTTTCTTCGGGCGAGCTACTGCAAGTTGGGCTCGATACGAAGAGCCCCAGACTGGGGATTTTTTGGAGAAATGAAGTCAAGGCTAGCGAACGCCTCACGCTTTTTCCATCGGGGCGGCTCGAGTATGTGCGAAATAGCTGGAGTGATAAACGTGAAATCACCCCTTTAGCGAGAATGGCTTTGAGATATCAGGTAAATCCCGGGCTTTCTTATCGGGCTGCAACTGGCACTTACACTCAGGCTCCTGAAGAGCGTGAGTCTAGCCCCACGTTTGGAAACACCCAGATATCGAGCCCGAGATCTATTCATGGAGCTGTCGGATTTGAGCGGGATTATCGTGGCGGAGGGAGCCGGGGAATTCGGTGGAGCTCCTCGGCCTACTATAGAAAGTTCTCTCGACTAGTCATTCCCACTACCGACGGCTCAAATTATTCTAATTCCGGAGAAGGCCGATCTTATGGCTTGGAAAATTTAATCCAGGCTGATTTTTTGCCGTGGTCTGGATGGGTTTCTTACACTCTAGGGCGAAGCCTCAGGAGGCAACCAGGGCAGTCTGAGTTTCCCTCTCAATATGATCAGACCCATTTGATCACGGCCATCCTTGCGCGAGATCTAGGCAATAACTGGAGAATTGGAGGGCGAGCTCGTTACGTGACCGGAAATCCGTCCACTCCCATCACTGGTGGAATATACGATTCGGACAACGACATCTACTTTCCGATACGTGGTGCCTACTTTTCAGATCGTTTAGATCCATTCTTCCAGCTGGATGTCCGAATTGATAAAAAGTGGATTAAGGATACCTGGATACTCACCGGCTATCTCGATATCCAAAATGTGACGAATCGTAAAAACCCAGAGCAGTTTCAGTATGCCTATAACTATTCCGCCCGAGATGCCGTGGCTGGCTTGCCGATCATTCCTACATTAGGCGTTCAAGCAGAGTTTTGACGCTGCAATAATAGAGTTTTGTGGATCAGGGACCTTCCAAATCTTGAGTTGATGCTGAAGGTAGAATACCCTTTCAGTTATGAAAGCATCGACGATTCGTTGGTATTCGTTTAGTTTATCGCTTTTTCTTTTGTCTCTGACCATGATGACGTCTGGATGTGGATACAATCGGATCCAGGGGCTGGACGAAGACGCTAAAGCATCCTGGAGCGAGGTTTTGAATCAGTACCAAAGACGCGCTGATTTGATTCCGAATTTGGTTTCTACCGTAAAAGGCTACGCCAAGCACGAGTCCGAGACCCTTGAGAAAGTAATCGCTGCGCGAGCCAAGGCCACGCAAATTACCGTGGATGCCAAGACGCTCACCCCTGAGGCCGTGAAGGCAGTTCAAGCTGCACAGGGCGAGCTTTCACAAGCATTAGGTCGTTTGATGGTAATTAGCGAACAATACCCACAATTAAAAGCCAATGAAAATTTCAGAGACCTTCAATCGCAGCTTGAAGGAACTGAAAACCGAATAGCGGTAGCGCGGAAGCGCTACATCGAGACTGTCGCGGAATATAATAAGTTGGTGCGTTTCTTCCCCACAAATCTCACGGCGAAGTTTCTCCTGCATGCTGAACTGAAGGAGTCGTTCACGGTGGAAGAGGCCGCGAAGAAGGTTCCTGAGGTGAAGTTTTAGTGCGGATTTTCGGCGCTGCCCTCAGTTTTTGTCTTTTATTTTCCGGAATTTCCGTTGGCGCGCCATCTTTTCAAGCACCTCAGCCCACTCGACCGGTCATCGATGAGGCGCAGTACTTAGGCTCATATGAAATAGAGAAGGCAGAGCTGGTGATCCGTGAAC
>JAGWZD010000278.1 GCA_018968995.1 Bdellovibrionales bacterium | reverse complement strand
GGGCCTACCGAGCTCAACGCTTTAATACCGAGATCTGTAAACTTCCGGGGCAAGCACCCCAGCCGCTCGAAAACGAGCCCATAGGTGAGATTGAGCAGCTTCAGGCCGACGCCGCCGAGTTGATGAAGCGTTGGGCGTTCAATACGGACGGCGAAGTTGGAGGGCGGAAAGTCCTGTTCCCCTTTCAAACCAACTTCCGAGTGGTGGTGCCCCAGTGGGTAGAGCAATCACCCCTAGTGGGCACGCTCCTGAAGAAGATGTCTCGTCCTTCCGGTTGGTCAGAGGATCGTTTCGAGAGGGCGCGCGCAAAGTTTGAAAGCTATATGACCGACTGGCAATGGACCACCGAGGCTCACGAGGTGGGAGGAGCCTTTGGTTCTAAAGCGTGTGCGCCGGATAAGCCTTAGCGGGATTTCGAAATCGTATTTCGGATCCAGTCGATTTCGGCATTAACCTTCGAGTAAACGCCGTATTTTTTTGGACGGGCACATCCGACACCCCAGCTCACGACACCGGCCAATGAGGGACGATCCTGCGAATCAAGAACTAGGAGCGGACCACCACTGTCGCCCTGGCACGAGTCTTTTCCGCCCGCTTTCAGTCCAGCACAAATCATGCGATCTGTGATGTCGCCCGGGTAGGCGGCAGAGCAGTTTTTCTTACTGACGAGCGGAACAGTTACCTTTTGAAGCGTCTTTGCCACGTTGCCACTTTCTTTCAAAGTGCCCCAACCCGCAGTGATGGATGCTGGGGCAGCAGACTCTTGATCCGGGATCGAAATTTCTTGTGAGTTCAGCGGAACAGGATCAAACGCAGCGTCTTCCTTCAGCTCCATCAGCGCGTAATCGTAGTCGTACGAACTACTAGTCGTACCGTTTAAAGGATGTTGGATAATTCGCGACACTTCGATGGTTTGAGCGCCTTTCAGAACGCCTTGTTCGTGGAGCCCTGCGACCACCTTGATTCCGGTTTCATCTCCCGCGCTCACACAATGTGCGGCAGTGAGCACCCAGCGCTTGTCGATCAACGATCCGCCACAAAAGTGAAAATCACTCTTGCTTTGAATGGAGACAATAAAGGGGAATTCTCCTGGCTGCGCGTCTTCTCCGCCGACGATAAGCCCAGTGATGGGTCGGGTGGAGGCCATCGCTGGAAGCGAAACAAGCGAAAGAAGAAGTGTGCTTCGAAGAGTGTTTTTGAGAAGACTGGAAAGTAAAGTCACTGTATCGCCCCCGTGTGAGTAAATTGAACTTCAGCTTTTTCTTAAGGCTAAAGGATCTTCACACGAGAACAATGGGTAGTTTGTTCCGCTTTTGACGCAGGAACTTATCATCGGCCGGGCTTTTTTTTCCTAGTCTTCAAGCTATTGAGCGCAAAGAACTTTCGACGTGAGCGACCCAGAGCCCACCGCGTTTGAACATTTACACTGAAGGGTCTTCATATCTGTTGTCGGATAAAATTCGAACAACGTCTCGTTATTCGGACAGTCGCACTCGCCCCCTACCAGAACCTCTCCAGTTCCACAGCTTTGTGTTGAGGTAAACGTACTACCCGACATGGGCGTGGTTTGATCGCTCGAATTCGCCAGAGTGGGAGCCGGACTCACACACTGTGCAGAAACTTGAGTCGGGGTGCCCGTTTTACACTCGCCTCGTGTACTAACGGTGCTCGAAAAACCAATGCGGTTAAGAACCGTGGATACGTTCACGTTGGCGCCACAAAGCACGCCGCCGCCCAGTCTTTGAGCAGGTGCTCCGCATGAGGCTTGAGTGGCGTTTAATTGGAGGTCTTCTGTTCGAGTGAAACCCGTAGTGGGGGTACATAAAGCAACCACTTTGTGGGTTCCAGTCGTAGGAGCCGAATCACAACTACAGGCCCACCCTTCTGGAGAGGGTTGATTGTCGCAGGGACAGCCATCAGTCTCACAGGCGCAGACGGGGGCTGTTTGCCCTTTGGTTCGGATACTTGAGGTGATACCGCCGCCGTTGGCGCAGGAGCAGCCTCCCGCAAGGAGCGTCTCTCCACTGGCACAACTGACCGAAAAGGGAAAATTTTTCCCTGCCGTGCTTGTTTTTTCGTACCTCTTCACCACAAAGCCTGTTCCAGAGACACTTTGTGTCACCGGCGAAGATCCGTTGTCTCCGCTGCATCCCCAAAAAAGAAATACACTGAAAAAAGCCAAGGCACGATGGGTCATAGTTTCTAAAATGGGGCACAGCTCGGATCAAAACAAGCAGAAAAGCGGTTCTTCTAGCGTAAGCTGAGGTAAGATTTTTTTGTGTCCAAGCCCATTACATCTTACATCATCGGTCTCGACGGAGGAGCCACATCATCCACAGGTGTGGCCCTGGATTTTAGCGGCAAGGTTTTAGGTCGGCTCCAGGAAGAAGCGTGTAACGCGGTCTTACGCTCTGAGCATGAGATGACTCAAATTTTTCGGAGAGTGCAAACGGCACTGGGTGCAAAGAAGAATCGTGAGCTCGTCGGTGTGGCCCTTTGTTTAGCGGGAATGTTGGATGAAACGAGAAAGCAGAAAGTATTGAGAGCGGCAAGGAAGGTGTGGAGAAAGGTGCCCGTATGGGTGGCAGACGATTTGATCTCCAGTCTTTACGGTGGTGTAGGGAATAGAGAAGGAATCGTCGCCATTGCAGGCACCGGAGCGAGTGTTTATGGACGCATAAAAAACCGGTCCTGCCGAGCGGGGGGCTGGGGGCACATCTTGGGCGACGGAGGAAGCGCTTATTACATTGCCCATAAGGCCTTACGGTGGATGGTGGCGGAATACGACCGAACCGGAAAGTTAGATTCGCTCGGAAAATCGCTGTTGAATAAAGCGCGAATCAAATCGATCTCGCAGCTTGCAGCCTATGTCTCGAATGCTCCGAAGTCTGAGGTGGCTCAGCTTTCATCGGCTGTTTTTCAGGCAGCTCAGTCCGGACACCGCGGCGCCAAAACTATTATTTCGGATTCGGCAGAGGCCCTTGCCAAGAACACGGCCCTTGTCGTGAAGCGCTTAAAGATTCGACGACATGCCGAAGTTCCGCTTTGTGTGGTGGGCGGGGTTTTTGAGCGACAGCCGCAGTATCTACGGGCCTACCAAAAGGCCTTGAATAAGTTTTTACCTGGACTACGTGCACAACGCCCTCGCTATGATGGCGCCAGAGGAGCGGCTATTTGGGGATGGGTACAACTGGGTAAAGTCTAGAGTGTAGTCTTAAGTGTTCCGGAATTCTGAAAGTGTTTCTAATTCTCTATAAACTGTTAATCTAGAGCTGTGAGAATACGCCTTTGCTTAACCCTTCTGGCAGCATTCTTTTTTTCCGCCTGTGTTTCTAAAAAAATTTCGGGATCTTCCGGTCGTTCTATCCAGAGCTCAATTGAAAGCGCAGCGGGAATCACCTCGTTTGCGCTACTAGCAGACGCG
>JAGWZD010000277.1 GCA_018968995.1 Bdellovibrionales bacterium | reverse complement strand
AAGGGCTCGATGAGAAAGTGGTTGAGAAGCTCGGTATCTGGACGAGTAAGCCCGACATTTCTAAGTGGGCCTCCATGGTGGAAAAGATTCGGCATCCAAAAGCCGAAGTGACCATCGGGATTGTGGGCAAGTACACCGATTGGCGGGATAGCTACAAGTCGCTTGCCGAAGCACTTGTTCATGGAGGTGTAGCAAACAGTGCTCGCGTGAACATGTTGTACATTGATTCTGAAGAGCTCGAAAAAGGTGTTGGCCGTGAGCTTCTGGATACAGTGGATGGCATTTTGGTACCCGGAGGATTTGGCGAGCGCGGAATTGAAGGAAAGATTCTAGCCATCGAACATGCCCGCACACACAAGATTCCATATTTTGGAATTTGCTTGGGAATGCAGCTCGCAGTCATTGAGTTTGCTCGGCATGTTGCTGGATTAAAGGAAGCCCATTCGGAAGAGTTTCGTCCCGATGGCAAGCAAAACGTCATTGCTCTCATGGAGTCGCAAAAAGGCGTGAAAGATCTGGGGGGGACGATGCGCCTGGGAGCCTATCCCTGCTCAGTGCTTACGAAAACATCCGCAGGCCCGACCAAGGCGTTTGGGGCTTATAAGCACGAGCAGATTTCAGAACGTCATCGTCATCGATTCGAAGTGAATCCTCAGTTTCGAGGACAGATCGAGGAAGCGGGTTTGCTGGTTTCTGGCCATCATGTTCACCGCGAGACGGGAACCGATCTGGTGGAGATGGTGGAGATTCCAGGACATCCTTGGTTTTTAGGATGCCAGTTTCATCCGGAGTTTTTGAGCAAGCCCATGGCGCCTCATCCGCTATTTGCGGCTTTCATTCAAGCGGCGACTCAGACGGGACGAAAAGGCCAGGCTAAGCTTCTCTAATTCACACTGTTATTGCCCAGGCTCACCTAGAATTAAGGGCACGGCCTCCTCAAAAGAAATGCGGGCAATCTCGGAGTGAGTGGCAGAGCTAATGACGATCACGACCTGCGCATCTTCTGAGGGCAGCCAGAGCTGATCCCAATACCCATCGTCGTCGATGTCGCGGATCGCCCAGCGTCGGGGCTGGCTGAAATCCGGTAGTGCAAGAGTAGGTTTTGCTGCTCCTATCGATGATGAAGGCGTCTGAAGCGTGACAGATTGAGAGACTGTTTCGGCACCGTTATGGCCTTGAACGGTGAAGGATCCAGAAACTGAAGCGCTACTGGTTGGAGCGTATTCCAAAACTACGGTGCAGCTTTGATTAGGTTCAAGCCTCAAGTTGCATGAGCCTCCACGTCCAGGAAAGTTGCCACCTGGGAATCGAAACACAGATGAAATCGAAGAGGTTACAGCGCCTGACAGGTTTGTAAATGAAATGGCTCCTGTGTTTTCGACAACCAGTGCAGCCTGACTGGTTTGTCCGACATTTGCTGGTGGGAAAATGAGCGTGTTGTCAGAGAGCCGAAACGCAGCACGATTTTTTGCGGTTCCTAGAATCGTTCGAGAGAGCGTGGTGTTGCCTACTCCTGTTGCCGTATTGATGCTCCAGGTTCCTGAAAAATCACCCAAACCGGTCAAGGTCATTGCAAGTACCACTGTGCAACTAGAGGTGATCATGGGGTTCGTGCAGGTTCCTTCGGTTCCGGGGAATGAGCCGCCAGCGTAGTTCAAGCTTCCAGTACCCGTGCTCGTGAAGCTGGATCCAGTGAGCGCAGTGGAAGACGGGCCTCCCGTTCGAGTGATCGTGTAGGTAAACAAGTGGGTGGCAGCAGTAGCTTTGTCCCCTACATTGTTATTGTTTGCGGGTGAAACCGTGTAGCTCGCAGCTACGGAGTTTCCGAGAAGCGTTCGCGAAAGGGTGGTGTTGCCCGCACCGGTTCCAGCTTGAATGCTCCAGGTCCCTGAAAAGGCGCCTGCGCCAGTGAGGTTCATCGCCACTACAATGGTGCAACTGGAAGTGGTCATCGGGTTAGTGCAGGTTCCCTCGGTGCCCGGGAAAGCGCCGCCTGCGTAGCCTAGGGTTCCGGCTCCAGAGCTCGTAAAGCTTGATCCTGTGAGTGCGGTGGAGGGTGGCCCGCCCGTACGAGTGAGGGTGTAAGTAAACAGATGAGTGGCTCCTGCACCTCTGTCTCCGACATTCGTATTGTCTGCAGGTGAAATGGCGTAGCTTGTGGGTACCGAGTTGATGCTGAACGTTCGTGAAAGGGTCGTCGTTCCATTCCCGGTATCGGCTTGAAGGGTCCACGTTCCCGAAAACGTGCCTTGATTTGTTGGGGTCACCTCTAAAACCACCGTACACGATGAGAGCGTCATGGGGTTCGTGCAGGTACCATTGGATCCTGGAAAAGTGCCTCCGGCATAGCCGAAGGTTCCCGATCCCAAGTTCATCGTGAAGGTTGAGCCACTTAGTGAGGTAGAGACCGGACCGCCAGTTCGAGTGATTGTGTAAGTC
This sequence comes from Bdellovibrionales bacterium, assembly GCA_018968995.1. Lineage (GTDB taxonomy): Bacteria > Bdellovibrionota > UBA1018 > UBA1018 > UBA1018 > CAIOHW01. Next base: position 985 of record JAGWZD010000277.1, on the reverse strand, counting down.
AATTTCTGCGCTACTCCAGCGGGTAAATTGCCAAGAGGGTTATCATCTTCCGGCGAGATCGTGTAGCTGGCGGGAGTAGTTCCGGTTACTCCCAGCGAGACGCTCGTGGTGGTTGAGCCGTTATTATATGTAATGATAGCCGTCTGAGAGAACGTTCCATTGGTCGAGGGTTGGTAACGAATGGAGATCGAGCAGCTGCTCGAGGCAGTAAGCTGCGAGCAACCATTGCTAGTGACCGTGAAGGGAGTGCTGAGTCCGCTCACTGAGATGCTGGTTGCGGGCACTGTTGATGCCGCATTTTGAAGAGTGAAGGACAGTGTGCTGGATTGATTGACAACCACTTGGCCAAAGGCGAGCGAGGTTGGATTTGCCGTTAGTGAGGCCACCGAACCCGAAGACCCTGTGAGCGCTTGCGAGACAGTCTGTGATGAACTGATCCCATTATTGTAGGTGAGGGTGAGAGTTGCGGAGTGGCTACCCGAAATCGTCGGAGTATAAGCAAGCTTAATAGTACAGGAGCTATTGGCGTTGAGCACACCTCCACAGGTTCCGCCACCTGGATAAGATCCACTTCCTTGAAACTTAAATGGCGAAGAAAGACTTGCAGCGGTAATCGATAATGCAGCGGTTCCTCCAGTATTGCTGAGAGTTAAGTCAAAATTCGCAGTGCTTCCATTGACTGTCGGAGAAATGTTGGCAGTTCCAGAAATCTGAAGATTGGCAGGAGCAAGTCCTGTCCCCGTCAGAGAAGTGCTTGCCGAACGCGCGGTTCCATTGTCGTTGCTGTAGTTCAATGTCAGAGTCGCCGAATGACTGCCAGTGGTGCCGGGAACAAATTCAACCACGATGGTGCAAGTCCCGGAGGATACGGTGCTGCCGCAAGAGCCCGTGCTTCCCGGAAAGTTTCCACCTAAGAATCTAAAGCTGCTGGAGTTGAAAGAACCGCTCAAGGAGTTTGCGTTTCCAAACCCAGAGTAGGTCAGGG
>JAGWZD010000276.1 GCA_018968995.1 Bdellovibrionales bacterium | reverse complement strand
CTGCCCGGATGAAACTGGTCCACCTTGAATGTTGGGTTGGGCCGTCATAGGGAGGTCCAATGCCTAGAAAACATCATCAACCCGAGGAGATCATTCAGCATCTCCGAACGATGGAGATCGAACAGAGTAAGGGAATGTTGTACATGTGGAAGTCTCGGTGGGCGAAATAGAGTGAGCCTTCTCCAAACGCTCTTCGCTAGAAATTTTAGACTCGATCAGACACCGATTACAGTCGGACTGCGCCTCGACAGACTCCATTTAGATCACAAGCCAGAGTTTGCCCCGAGAATGTGCCATTGTCGAGGGCTCGGGCTGGGCCGTCAGTGGCGGTCCCATCTTGTGTGGGAGGGGAGAGAAGTATGCTGGCGGTCTTTCTGGTGTACCCACTTTCCAGGCAACCCGAAAAAATCCAGGGTGACGCAAACAAAACTGCGGCTGCCACTACGGGAGTGAGGCCGCTTCTCATGGTTTGACCCTCTCGCAAGCTGCACTGAGGGGCACCGTTTTAATGCTTAAACTATCAAGAAACGCGAGCGAGGCCGCTTTATTCAAACCGGCATACCTAAGACGTTCAAGATCATATTTTAAACTCGCGCCGGGCAGTTGCTGCTCCGTCGCACTTGGATACTGGGGGTATCCTGTTTCGCAGGGCGCCGCTGAAGCACTTATAGTTGGGTCAAGAGTAACATAATAAACGCCCTTGCTGATTAGTTCACTGAGTTTTGAGTCAAGCTTCATGGGGGTGTCCACATCCGAATAATTTACAACCCCTGAAATGGCGGGCAATCCATTGAAGGTTGTGTAGGTTGCCTCCAGTTTTTGAGCATTTACCATGTTCCGGCGATTAGCGGCAAGCTCACCGAAGTTTGTGGCCGATTCGGTTGTGCATAAAGAGGTCCCAGAGAGGTCTTTAAGCGACACTTCAAAACTACATCGCGGCGCAGATGGCGATGGCGCCTCGTCATTTGATCCTTTCACGATCTTCATGAAGAGTTTCTTCGCTTTCTCTCGTGCCTCACACGAGGAGTGGACCGATGCTAGTGCAATTCGGGCGCCGTCATTTCGAGTTAGCGTTAGCACTGATTCGATAGTAGCGTTTTTTGGCTCGTAAAGATCAAATAAAACCTGTTGCCTTCCAACGACCATGGAGTCGGGGGTGGCGTAATTCGAAACAGCTGAGTAATATTCTGTGCCGTACTGCTTTCCCAGTTGGGTTGCTGCAAATCCTGAATCGGTGGAAAGTCCTCCGACTAGGAAATCTAATCGTCTTATTCCAGAGACGTCCGGCAAGGAGCTAAAGTAGGTACTAGCGAGTGAGTGGAGGTCTCTAAATTTATTAATACAGGCCTCCGAATTAGTTCGCTGAGTCATCTTGGGGAGTGCAATCAACTCTTCAGCCCTTGTGGTTGACCCCCACGATAGGGCAACTAAAGGCAGTAGCAAAAGGTACAATTGCGAAAACGAGTTCTTATGGACTCTTGTGTTCATGACAGGTTATCGGATTTTTCGACCATGGACTTTAAAGGTTTTGCGTCGGGCTGCTCTGGGAGTAACAAAACGAGAGTTTAGGGGGCCTCATGAGCGGACACGCGCTACAGGCTCCTGATGCCCTCACTCTTGAGGCGAACCTGAAAGGCTAATTTCGGCCAAGAGAACGTTGATACTCTCTTAAATCTTTGGGTTTTAGTAGAGCTCTTGAGTTAAACTTACTGATCCAATCTTCAAACTCCGTATCCGTGAGCTCCTTATCTTTGAGGAATTCAGAAAGTAATGATGCAAGCTCGATTGAGGTCTGCTTACGCTCTAGCTGATACCAGGGGAGATTCTGAATCTCATTTTTGAGTTCGGTAATCGACTCTATCAGCCGCATTGAGGCTCTTATTTGCTGGCCCTCGGATAAGTTGAAGCGAATCTCCTGGATTCTAATATGTTGCAGATTCATCAAGACCTGTTCAGTCCTTTTCTGCTCTAACCATAATCCTGAGCCTGAGCCCACAATAACAATGATGAAAGAGAGACAGCCAACGGCTCGAAGCCACACTCCTGCAGACTTTAACGAAAGAAAAATCGCGCCACCGATTGGCCAAACTAAAACGATAAAACACATCCACGCGATCTTGGCCCTTGTCTCCAATGTCTTCGAGGTAGCACAAGAAACGATAGCAAGGGATGGTACCACTAATAAAATACAGGGAACGATGAGGAACGCGACGAGAATGCCTAAAGTGAGCAGAAGACCAGTCATAGGTCGGAACTACTAAGCGGACTTAATGAAATTACCTTTGCCATCAGTGAATCTTCCCATAGCAATCATGACTAAGTCGAGCATCGCCCAAAGCCCGAAAAGCCCGAGGGTAAGAAGCATCAAAATTCCAGTACCGACTCTTCCAGCATAGAACCGATGGACGCCAAAGAGACCCAGAAACAAACAGAGCAGAAGTGTAGCCACAAAAGACTTTTCGCTTCGATCGGGCTCGGGCGCGCCTCTCACTTCCACCTTCATAGCTTTCGTATTCATATCGCCTGCGTGTCGGTTTTTCTCTTAAAAAACTTTAGCGCCTTTCGTCGAATTATTTTTCCGGTAGTATGAGCTGATGGGCAAACTAAAAGCGTGCACCGTAGGAATTTATTGTTTGGCAGTCTTGGCGGTTCCTCTTTCGGCGACTGGAGAAAGCGGCGATCGTGAAAAGCAGTCGACTCTTCTCAAAGAAATAGTGAAAAAAAATCCAAGTTCTGAGCAGGCCCGGTATGATTACGCGCTGGACTTGTACACGCAGGGTCGTTTCAAAGAGGCTAGGGATGAGCTTCAATCCCTTTTAGCCCTTAATTCCAAGCACCGCAGAGGGCAGGCGCTACTTAAATCAGTGAATGACATTGAAAAAATCACCGATCAGGAGGTTCGGCAACAGAAGATCGTCGAGTATCTTTTAAGCGAAACGAGTGCTGTGTTTGAAGACATGAAGGGAATGAAAAAAGAGTTTGATGACATGTTTTCAGAGGGTTTTAAAAAGAAATTGGCCGATGACGGAGTAGCACGTCGGGCAAGCCTCGACAAAAAGTATAAAATCACTGCCAGTATTTCAAAATCGTACAAAGAGCCTTTAGAGGAGTTGATGCTAGCCAGTGAAATATCTCGATTCGAGAGGCTTAATAGTGTGAAGGATGCTGAGAGCAGTCATCTTAGGAGAAATGAAAAATATCCTAGATCGCCAAAAGCTAAGATGGACTATGCCTATTTTTTGATTACTCAAGATCGAGTTACTGAAGCTATTAAGCTGATTGAATCAGCGCGGAAGCAGTTTCCAGAGGATCCTTTGGTTCAGATTTTTTCTGACGGCGTTCAGGCTATATCTCGTGCCACTAGCTCTGAGCAAAAAGAGCAGGCGAGGCGCGAGTTGGATATCAATACAACCGATTTTCAGACAATGATACTTGACG
>JAGWZD010000275.1 GCA_018968995.1 Bdellovibrionales bacterium | reverse complement strand
CAAGCAACTCAAACTTACGGTGCGCTCATTATGAGTCAACGAGGACACGCCTCATAATTTCCATCACCCAGCCCGGTACGATTCTTTTTGAGTCAACGCGCCGAACACCTGTGTCAGGCTGGACCCATCTTGCACCTCTACTCTGAGCTGTCAGACTAAGAGTCTAGAGAGCGGGTTTTCTCTGAGACAACTAACGAACGGTGTTGACTCTGATTGGAAGTGCAAACTGCCAGGCCTCAAAGGCTTCATGGCCCTTGCGGCTTTATCACTCGCGATGGCTGGGTGCGCTCGACCGTTTGACATCAAAATCGCGCTCAAACCTGACACTCAATTTGAAGAGACCATGAAGCTTTATAAGCCCACTCTAGCCGTGCGCGGCGCCGACTGCCTTCTATGCCACTCTCAGATCAAATCGAATATCATCACCGATTTTGGGGCGGGAAATGACTGGCGAAGAGAAGGAGACTCTTTTTATCAACACGAGGGCTGGAATAAATTTGAAAATGTTTTCGAAGGCGACATGACGGTTATCCCCCGTTCCCTGGGCGCGAACTCGAAATACCTCTACGAGGAAATTGCAAATCAAGTTCCACGAGACAAATACAAAGTAGTGGAGCGGGAATCGGTCTATATTGGCGCGCCCACTGTAGACGAAATTCAGGCACTTCAGTCTAAAGGCTCGCTACAACCCGTTACCAAGTTGGAGGAAAACGGAAAGAAACTGGCGCATCTCAAAGGCTCGGTAGACTGCCAAGGAGATATCGTCTTCAAAGATGCGGCTCTATTCATTGAAAACCTGAATCTTAGAACCGGCCCACAGGGTTGCCGACTCTACGTTTCAGGAAACGTCTTTATCCAGGGTAAGGTCACTTACTCGGGCGAAGGTCGAAGCCTGCAGATTACCAGCGCCGATGGCATCTATATGGGGCTCTCTAAATCCACCATACTGGGTCGGCGCTCGAATTACCGCAATAATAAGGGGTTTAGTCGTGATGCGCCCAACGTCAGTGCGGTCGACGCGAAGATAAGCCGCGCCATTGAAGATGCCACCTTCATTCATAGCCGTTTAGGGCTATATGACGCTAATGAAGGGTGTTCTCTAGACCAGAGGACAACCGTAAACTGCGATGCGGTCTCCAGTCGAAGTGGCACGAGCGGCCGAGCGATTATTCATTTCACCGGCTTACTGTTAAATGCGCCGTGGATTAACTCCCGGTATCTCGGCGATTTTGAAGGCGCCCTGATTGCTGAGGTCGCCTTGTTTAGCCTTGGAAATTTTGACTTTCAATCGAGCCCTGCCTTTACCAGTGGTGGGGTGCCTCTATTTCCGCTTTTGAAGAAACCCATTCTTCATGTAAATGAAAAGTAGAGGCTGACTTTTTCGGAGAGTACCTGATGACCTTGTTTCGTGGCACGACATGGGCATTGATTCTTGGCTTCGCGGGATTTGTCGCGGCTGCCGAGGGGCCTAGTTTGCGTGAAGCCGTTCAAGATGCGAGTCGAATCCAAAAAGCCCTGGAACAAACCGACCCATCCCGATGCAACGATACTGCATCTACCCAACGCGAACTCGAGCGTCGACGCATAGGGGACACCGGCACACTGGTGATTCCGCGACCGCAGTCCTGTCGCACATTGAAAGTCTACTTTCCAGGACATGCTCAGGAATTGGGTCTTACCTCTGCGGTGCCCAGTGCCCTTCGTCCGAAATGGGCTGAAATTCTTTTAACAGGGCAAAATTACCATTTGGCCCCCACGATCACTCAGGCTGGTTGCCCAGTGCTGATCTTAGGTGAAAGCAAAATGGCTATTTCGGCGAGCCAGGTAGAACAGCTACTGCAAGAAACCGGTGCCACTCAGATCGAGCTTCTCTCTCACAGTGGCGGCTTTATCGGCTTAGATCAAACGCTTCGCGCCTGGAAAGGCAACTCGATCCTGGATAAGGTCACGGGCCTGAAACTTTTAGACAACTTCTACAACACCTCACGTGTGCCGCAGACTCTCGTGAACACTTTTGGCTCGTCTCGTCTGCAATCGATCTGCAGTGGCTTCTATACTTCTCACAACGCCTCACGGGTTGCGCAATCCTACCGAAAAATCTGCCCGAACCTGAAATCAGGTGCATCGCACAAGGCCGATGTGAAGGAATACTTCCGTTAGTCACTCCAGTGATGATTTTTGGCTATCAATTCAAAAGCGGCAATGGCAGGAACGGTGCATGAGTCATCCGATACGAATACCCCATAGCGAAGCCATTCAACGTCTGATTGACGGGAATCTTCGCTTTGTGAATGGAATTCGATCCGCTGAAAATTTAATGGCCCATACCAAGATTGCCGAACTGGCCAGCAAGGGTCAGAACCCTTTCGCCGTAGTTCTCACTTGCTCTGATTCTCGAAGCCCAGCAGAGATCATTTTCGACCAGGGCCTCGGGGATCTCTTCGTGGTTCGTGTGGCCGGAAATGTCGTCGCCCCCAGTCTTCTGGCCAGTATAGAATTTGCGGTGTCGAACCTCGGAAGCTCAGCCATTGTCGTTCTAGGCCACAGCCTGTGTGGCGCCATTCAAGCCACGATCCAGCACCTTCAAGATCCTGGCAATGAACTTCCATCACCGCACCTCGAAGAGCTCATCGGACGAATTCGTCCGGCGGTCAAAGCAGCAGAGAAAACCCATAATCCTCAAGCGGTAGATTTCGTCCACCATGCGACCTTGGCGAATATCGAGCGAAGTAGAAGACTGATTCTAGAACAAAGCAAAATCATTCGAGACCACCACGATCAAGGTAAAGTTTCTATTGAAGGGGCTCTACTAGACATTGCGACAGGCAAGGTTGCCTTCCTAGGCGACACCTAAGCCGTCTTTAGCTGCGACGCTTTTCAGTGCCGACGGTCCAGGTAATCCTTATAACTACCCTCGTAGATACGCATCTCTCCCCGATCGAGCTCAAAAACACGCGACGCTAGTTGTTTCAAAAAGAAACGGTCATGGCTGACCAGCATCACAGTGCCATCAAACTGCTTTAAGGCATCGAGAAGCATTTCACGTGAACGAATATCTAAGTGATTCGTCGGTTCATCCAAAATCAACAGATTATGAGGCTTGGCTAGCAAAGTGGCGAGCACTACTCGGCTTTTCTCGCCTCCTGAGAGCACTCCAATTTTCTTGTAAACGTCATCTCCGCTGAAAAGAAACGCCCCCAAAAGATTTCGGACGAAGCCAATCGTGGCCTCGGGAATTCGATCATGAATCTCATCAAAAATGGTTTTCTGGGGATTCAATACGTCCAGAGAGTGCTGGCTAAAATAACCAACGGCGATACCTGCGCCAAGATTTAACGAACCAGAGGTGGGCTCAGCTGAGCCTGCGATCATCTTCAAAAAAGTCGACTTCCCTGCGCCAGTCACTCCCACAACAGCAACCTTATCCTGGCGTTTCACTA
>JAGWZD010000274.1 GCA_018968995.1 Bdellovibrionales bacterium | reverse complement strand
TGAGATTCATGAGAGCTTGCTTTACGGAGTTGGAGCCCTTCGCTCGGCGACTATTGCCGAGGGACTTACCTTTAACTCCGCACTACTTCTTAGTAAGAATCGAGACGAGGTTCTTGAGGTTCTTCCAATTCTGGGCAATTTTTTAGCCTCTCCCAAAGCATCGAGTCTGATTCGTTCGTTTGATTCATGGCAGCCGAACTCACCCGAGGATCTGAGCGATCGCCAGGATTTTGACGACTCGATGCATCTAGTGCTGAACTCCACTATCGATGGGAAGTTGTTTAGCGTGGATGCGATTCAACTCGCTGCGGCGTTCGCGGCGAGTGACCAGCAAGCGCTATGGAGTCAATTTCGCGATCGCTACCAGAGCCTTGAGAAAAACGTGGCTTATTCATCTTTGGGAGCGCAGGCCAGTCTGGATCGAATGCTCAACTTTATTTTAGAGAAGACCTCTCCGCGGGCTGAGGCAGCTCGTGAGCTTCGGCAGGTTTTTGCCGCTCGTTTATCGGCGGGCGATCTTCATGAGTACTTCCTGCTTTTCGAGCGTGATCCCGAGGGAGTTCGTCGACTTCTTGCCGCTCTCGGAAGGAGTGCCGAAAGTGGCGATTTGAAAGAACTGATGAAGACGGCTCGCCGCGCCTTTCCAGATCCTCGATGAGCTTGCTTGACGTGGATTGCGTCGAAGCGGGATGATGAGACTTATGTCTCAGAACTCAAGCGATGTTCGCGCCCTTACTGAAGAAATTCGTCAACGCAGTCAATTCGTGGATGAGATCCTGTCGGAAACATCCAAGGTTGTGGTTGGCCAGCGGGTCCTTTTGGAGCGTTTGATCTTAGCGCTTATTTGCGATGGTCACGTTTTACTTGAGGGGCTTCCTGGTCTGGCAAAGACTCTGACGATCAAGACGCTCGCCGATGTGATTCATGCTCACTTTCAGCGTATTCAGTTTACGCCTGATTTGCTGCCTGCCGACTTGATCGGCACGATGATCTACAACCCGAAGACCGGCGAATTTACTCCAAAAAAAGGACCTATTTTTACACAGCTTGTGTTGGCCGATGAAATCAATCGAGCCCCAGCGAAGGTGCAAAGCGCTTTGCTTGAGGCCATGGGTGAACATCAAGTTACGATTGGTGAGACGACTTACAAGATGGCAAAGCCGTTTATTGTTCTGGCGACTCAAAACCCCATTGAGCAAGAGGGAACTTACCCCCTCCCCGAGGCTCAGCTAGACCGCTTCTTATTTAAGGTAAAGGTGGGCTATCCCAGTCTGTCGGAGGAGAAAACCATTCTGAACCGAATGAGTGGCGTGAATGTTCCAAAAGCCGCCAAAGTGTGTCAGCCAGAAAAGATTCTTGAAGCCCGCGAGGTGACCTCTCGTATTTATATGGACGAGAAGATTAAGGATTACATTCTGGGAATCGTCTTCGCGAGCCGTTCTCCCGAGCGAGCCGGTCTTCCGCAGCTAAAAGCTATGATTCAAGTTGGTGCTTCGCCGCGTGCAACTATTGCTTTAGCTCGAGCCGCTAGAGCCCATGCTTTCATTGAGCACCGAGGTTTCGTAACGCCTGAGGACGTAAAGGCCATCGCCTATGATGTGCTTCGCCACCGTATTCTGATCACCTTCGAAGCAGAGGCTGATGGGGTAGGTAGCGATCAGATCGTTCAAAAGATCCTAGAGCGCGTCGAAGTGCCTTAAAAGACGAGGTTTCAGATGCTGGGAAGTGAGCAAATTCGGCGAATTCGCGCCATTGAGTTTACCACTCGTCGTCTTTTGGATGACCTGATGAGCGGAGGATACCGAAGCTCATTCAAGGGGCAAGGGGTTCAGTTTTCTGAACATCGAGTCTATGTTCCCGGCGATGATGTTCGACACATTGACTGGAAAGTCAGTGCTAGAACGCGTGACCCATTAGTCAAAAAATACGAAGAAGAGCGAGAGCTGTCTGTTCTACTCGTTGTTGATGCTTCAGCGAGCCTTTCTTTTGGAAGCGTGAAGCAAACGAAGGCCGAGGTTGCCGCGGATATGGCGGGGATGCTTGCCTATGCAGCGGCGATGAATGGAGACAAAGTGGGGTTAATTCTTTTTTCAAACGCCGTAGAGCGCATCGTTCCGTTGAAAAAAGGTAAGGCACACGTCTCGAGAATACTCTCAGAGATTATCGAACATCGTCCAAAAGCGAATAAAACCAATCTTCGCGAGGCCCTTGATGTAGCGGGAAGGGTGATGAAGCATCGCGGAATCGTGATTTTGCTGAGCGATTTTATTGATCAGGATTACGACGTATCTTTGAGACGATTGGCTCGAAGACATGACGTGATTGCCATCCACGTCTCAGATAAGCTCGAGTCTTCAGTACCAGCGACGGGATTTTTGCGAGTACTCGATCCGGAATCTGGACACGAGCAAGTAATTTTGACGGGGTCCTACCTGTTCAATAGATGGCTGGGTGAATTCCATAAAGGCCATCAAACCGATACTGAAACGGCTTGGCGTGCGGGTCGCGTTGAGTCGCTTCAGATTGATACCTCAAGTGATCCTGTAGATCTGCTGGTTCGATTCTTCAGTGCGCGATCAAGGAGGCGACGATGAGTCGCTTGATCCAACTGCTTGCAACCACGTGGATTTTTTGTGCTGTGGCTTTCTCTCTGGAGAATCCAAGGCAGGTCGATCCCTCTCCAACGCCTACTGTGGCGGTAACAGCTCCGGTATTCATGATGGAGAGGTATTTCAGCTCAACTCAATCGCAGACAAAAGATCCGCCCACGCGTGTTGGAGATATTATCCGTTTTAGATGGGTGGGTACTGTACTCCCTCCGGCCTCTGCAGTGGATATCGTCGTGCAAGAAGAAGGAAAGTCTTTATCAGAGTTTGGTTGGGAGGTTTTTTCGCATCCAAAAGACGATCGATCCTCCGCATTTTCACTCATCCCCATACGTCCTGGATCTCTAAAGTTACCTATCCTTTCGGTGAGGGACGCCGAGAAAAAAGTTTTAGGAGTAACTGTTGCTTTAGAGATGGAGGTGTTACCCGCCGCTACGCCTGAAGAGCTTGCGAAGAAGCCGCCTGACTTTCTACCTCCCGTCAAAATGACTCTTCCTTGGGTATGGATATGGTCGATCGTGATATCAGTGTTTTTGATTTTGATCATCAGCACATACGTCATTTGGAGGCTCATGCGTCGATATCGTCGAAGAAAGCTCGACAAAGACGCGAAGACCGTCGGATCGACCTTGACCGAGGATGAGCAGGCACTAAGGGCACTAGATAAGCTGGAGAAAGATCGAGTATGGAGCGCTCAGCAATTTAAGCCTCATTATTTTGGAGTCTCAGATGTGCTCAAAAAGTACATTGAGAGGCGGTTTATGTTTGCTGCGACGGATTGCACCACACGCGAAATGCTTCAGGCTCTTCAGGAGCGAGGCCTCGATCCAAAACGAATCTC
>JAGWZD010000273.1 GCA_018968995.1 Bdellovibrionales bacterium | reverse complement strand
CCAAAGATTTTCGGAGGCTCTATCGGTTCGGATTAGTCACTTTGGCGTTCACTATTTTTGTGATTTTGTGGGGAGCTCTTGTGCGCGCTACGGGGTCAGGTGCCGGTTGCGGACAGCATTGGCCTTTGTGTAACGGCGAGGTTCTTCCTATTTTCTCGCGGTATCAGACTCTCATTGAGTTCACCCACCGGCTTACCTCAGGCTTAAGCTTACTTTTGGTTTTTGGAAGCGGTTACTTCGCATTCCGACTGACCCCTCGCGGACATGTTCTGAGGCGCCTGGCCTTTTGGTCTATGGTAGCCATCACCATCGAAGCGTTGATCGGTGCGGCCCTAGTGCTTCTGAGGCTCGTGGAGCATGACCGCTCTGTCGACCGGGCAATTTCAATTATGCTTCACTTGGGCAACACCTGTTTTTTGGTGGGAGCGTTGGCGCTGATGACGAAGGCGGCTCACTATGCCTGGCTGAACTCAGGATCTGAATTGCCGATTGTGCCTCGGCCGTCACCCTCGAGAAAGCAAGGTGTTTGGACGCTGCTTGGGTTTGTTTTGCTTGCGGCAGCGGGCGCTCTCACAGCCCTTGGCGATACACTTTTTGAAGTTTCTTCATTTCAAGAAGGGTGGATTCGCGACTGGGCAAAGGAGGCCCACTTTCTTGAGCGCCTTCGAGTGTTTCATCCCGTTTTTGCGTTAGCTTGGTTGGCTTTAGCGATTTCGTGGTTATTGTCACGAGGTTCCGTGTGGGCAAAGAGAGCCTTAGTTTTGGCGCTCACCAATATGATCATCGGCGGGATCAATGTGCTGCTTGCGGCTCCGATCTACCTTCAGATCATTCATTTGCTTGCGGCGAATCTTCTGTGGGTGACTTTGGTTTTTGCCTTTGTTTCGATGAACTCTGAAGATAATTTTAGCGTTTGATGACGGAGGGGTCTGTGTCGTTTAGGGCAAGACGGTTTCTAGCAGAAACACTCTCCCAGGCCAGATGACCCGCTTCACGAATCAGGCGTGTTGTTCTTTCAATCTCTTCAACATACCGAGTAATACTCTTGGGACGAGCGACGTTCGGCTGCTGGAGTACCTGTTGCCATCGAACAGGACCCAAATTGTAGGCGGCCAGAGTTGAGGCAAGAGATTGAAACTCATCTCGAAGTTGGGCGAGGTAATGCATTCCTAGAGTGACATTGATCACTGGGTCTTTGAGATTTGCCCCACCTCGAGGCACTTCTATTTTGAGGTCCCTTCCCACGACCCGCGCTGTAGCAGGAAGAAGTTGCATCAGGCCAATGGCGCCAGCTCTCGAAATGACATCGGCGCGGAAGCTACTTTCGTGTTCGATAATCGCCAGGATAAAAGAGGGCTGAAAGCCTAAAAGGTAGCTAAGGCGAACGATCTGGGCTGCCGTGTTTCGGATCGCCTCAGTGCTCACTCGTTGCCCCATGCGTTTTTCCATCAAGGCTAAAACCTCGGCATAAGACATGTCGAGCGAGCGCGAATCAAAATGACTCTGGGTCGCAGAAGTGGTGGCGGCCCAGTTCTCGAAAACTGACGTATGGGCTAGTGCCATCAGGGAAAGGCTGCAAAAAACAGTAAGTCTCGGGAAAGAAAAAAGCATGGGGCTTGGCCTTATCTCAGCATCCCCTGAGTAGCAACCCTTGCGCCGAAGATCTAGCGCACCAAGTCAATCGTGAATTACTCGGCCTGAGGAGTCGGTAATGCCACTCGAGCAAAAAGCTTAGGAACTTCAGGCGACAGCTTCCATTGAGTGCGAACTTCAGTCACCAGCTGGAGACCAGGAAAGCTCTTTTTCAAATCGAACAAACCGAGCCCCAGTGATTGAGCGAGCTTGATCGAGGCTTCCGGCAGAACCGGGTAAACGATAGCCGCAAGAGCTCCCAAAAGCATGCAGCAGACTCCCAGAACCACTTGAAGACGTTCAGACTGGGCCGAATCTTTGGCAAGTGCCCAGGGCTTATTGTCATTCACGTAAAGATCGACCGCTGTGACTAGGTCGGACCAAGCCTTGAGGGCATTCTGAAATTTCAGATCTTCGAACGACTGGTTCCAAGCTGATAGAGTCTGAGCCCTCTTTTCCAAAAGAGCACGATCCATGTCCGTGAGCGAGTCTATCGAGAACGAACCCTGAAAGTTTTTCTGACAAAGCGTGAGGACTCGCGAAGCCAAATTGCCGATTCCGTTGGCCAGATGAGCATTGATAGAATTGACGTAACTTTCCAGAGTAAACGTGGAGTCCATGCCAAAAGACATTTCTCTCAGCAGGTAGTATCGGAGAGTCTCGCGTCCGTAGGTGGCCTCTACCTCCACGGGTCGAATGACATTCCCTAAACTTTTGCTCATTTTGGTCCCGCCAATGAGCCAGTACCCGTGCACATTCAGCTGAAAAAATGGCTTCACTCCCCAGGCCATCAGCATGGCGGTCCAATAAACGGCGTGAGTCTTAAGAATATCTTTGGCAATCAGATGGCGAGCACTCGACCAAAGGTTTTCTCCTGCGCCTCCAGCCCAACTTGAAGAGGGCCAGCCAGTTGCCGCGAGGTAATTGGTGAGGGCATCTACCCAAACATAGGTGACAAAGCGATCATCAAAGGGAAGCGGAATACCCCAAGTGAGGCGCTCTTTGGGCCTAGAGATGCAGAGATCGGCCAAAGGCTGCTTTAAAAAGGATAAGATTTCGTTTCGGTAATTCTCGGGACGTATGGAGTCAGGGTTCTGTTCGAAATGTGCGACCAATCGGTCGCGGTACTTACTCATCAAAAAAAAGTAATTCGCTTCCTTGCGCTTTTCAGGAGGTTTCTTGTGATCAGGACAATGCCCCTCGGCTGAAAGCTCACTGTCTGTTAAGAAGCGCTCACAGCCCACGCAGTAGTTTCCTTCGTATTCGCGAAAGACGATCTCTCCTCGATCTTTCATGATCTGAAGCGCCTGTTGCACTGATTTCACGTGGGCAGCAGAGGTCGTTCGATAAAAAATATCGAAATCGAGGTTCATTTGCTCCCAAGTTGATTTGAATTGAGCAGAAACCTCATCCGCTAGCTGCTGTGGAGTCTTGCCCTGTGATGCAGCCATTGCCGCAATTTTCTCTCCATGTTCGTCGGTTCCGGTCAGTAAAGTGACCTGATCACCTCGCTGCCGATAGTGGCGCTTAATCACATCGCCTAAGATGGTGGTGAAAGCGTGCCCTAGGTGCGGCTGAGCGTTGACGTAGTAAAGCGGAGTCGTGAAGTAGCGGGTGGTCATCGTGGTTTGAACCGGTTTAGGCCGATCTCCTTAGGTGGGCAGAAATTTCCATAAATCCCATGGGAATTCAAATGCTGAAACCATTCAACGCTGGCGATTCTCTGGGTCGGCTTGATGATCGATTCGAATCCAAGCGATCCGCGCTAGCCTCGAAAACAGAGGCATCACTAGGGCCACTGCTGCAATGGCAGTG
>JAGWZD010000272.1 GCA_018968995.1 Bdellovibrionales bacterium | reverse complement strand
CTAATGAAACATCTGTCGGGATTTATCAATTTCGTGCCGAGCGTATACGCGAACGACTCAGCAGTGGAACTTTTGCGTCGACACCGAATGATCAATTAGATTTTTGGGGATAGAGACAATTGAATCGGCCGATATCATTGCTCTTCAATCGATCTCTTATCTCAGAAGTGGTTTCTGAGTAAATATCGTATTTTGGGTACATAACAGCGCGACGATAATCTTTGGGCAGTCGTTTTGAAGTGCAGTCTGGAACGCCAGCGATGTGGCTATTGAACTCACAAGAGTGCCCCAAGCCCAATACATGGCCTAGCTCATGAATGATAATGGATTTGAAATCCTGCGCTTGTTTTCCCGCCGTAAAGAACTCTTCCGTATTCACATCAATAAATGAAAGCTTGACCACTGGACTGCCTTCCACAAAACACTGGGTGGTCTGAGCGACGACCTTGGGCTGATTCTCGTGTCGCGTCTTCCAAGACGGCTCGAGGTGGACAACCATCGGCTGAACAAAGGCTTGCCCCGAGGGGTCCAGCAAGGAATGGCTAGAACAGCTGACCGAATCATTGGGGGCAGTGCTGAGCCGAATCTCAGGCGAGACTTCGCTTTCTCTCACCCCAATAAACTCTGCAGGACTTTGAGCAAAGATCTCATAACCCAGACTCGCCCGCGTGAAGTTATTCCAGACCTGAATCGCGCTGAGAGCTTCCTGCTGTTTCTTCAGCCGAAATTCGCGCTTTGCTCGTGCTTGCTCGTCAGTTCCCGTAAAGTTTTCCGTCGCGAACGAATACTCTGAAAGCGCCCACGGAATTGGTGTGACACTCCAATACCCTCTTAGGGTCGATTTTTGGTCTTCAGGTAAATAGCACTGAGAGATCGAGCGAGACTTCGACTCGCAAGCAATCGAGCAAAGCGCCAACCCTGCAGCGAGGCAGGCGGACCTCCACCCAGAAACCCCAGTTTTCCCCGAAAAGCCGCTTCGACCCATGACCCTCTCCTTTTCGGAATTTTCCCATCAAAATGAGAGTTTTTCCTGACTTTTTTGGTCTGTTATTAACCATCTGATTTTATTGAATAAAGCAGACGCCATTCAAGTCCGTACGACACACTCTGCCCACATCCTTCGACAGCCGGTCCAGCGTGCTCGGATGGGGATGGTGGTATCGGTTCTGCCAGCCCACCGAGACCCATGCTAGTTGCGGCCGCACCTCACGAAGAGTTTCGCTCGAATTCGAGGTACCTGAACCATGGTGAGTCGCCTTCCAGATCCGAGTAGAGCTTGAATGGAACGCCAGTGACCAAGCCTCGGGCCAATTCTTCTGAAATTTTTTAAGGAGCCCCGTCTCAGAGGCGCCTCGCCTGAAACCCGAATCACCCAAATTGAAATACCAGGTGCCGGACCGAACAGGCACCAAGACTGCCGCCATGACTGTGTTCGGACCCCTCCTGGACGCCGTTTCGATCTCATATGGAAACGGGAAACAGGGAGCTGCCCGCTCTACCACTTGAACACCGTATTTCTGAAACTCACTGAGCACAGGGTAAAGACGCGGATCGCTTCTGAGGGCCTTGGGAATAACGGCACACTTCACGCGGATCCAGGGAAGGATTTTTGATAACCCTCCCAAATGATCCTCGTCTGCGTGAGTGAGTACCACGGCATCCAACTGAGTAATCCCCCTCTTACTTAAGGTGCGTATCCAGTCGGAAGGCTTGGATCGAAATGAAGATCCGAAATCAATAGCAGCCGAACGGGAACGATGATGCTCTTTCCAAAAGACTAACGCGGCATCCCCCTGACCCACATCCAGCTGAATCAACTCTGTAGCCTGAGGCATGGAGCTGCGGGCGCGCTCTTTCGAATCATAAAAATTTTCAGGAACTAGCCCGGTAGCTCTCACGACGAGAGCACTCACGAGCAAAATAGTGAAAACCAAATAGAGATGCCGCCGAGAAATAAAAAACGGAAGCCGTAAGAGGGCAACTAAACCTACTCCGCCCAGAAAAAAATAAAATGAGCTGTTCCAACAAAACCCTGGAGTCACCGCCAAGGGCATCGTCCAGTTTAAAAGCCCCGAGGAAGCATATTCTAATGCCATCCCTAAACCTGTAGATCCGATAAAAAACTCACGAATCAATCCCAGCGGAAAAATCACTCCACCTACAATCGGGATCGTCACTAGGCTCAAAATGGGCGTCAACACACTCACCCAACCCTCATGCCAAAGCTGAAGTGGCGCCACCCAAAGCCAAGAACCCCATGCCATTCCCCAATGCGCGCGCCACCCGTGCTTCTCATGAGCGCCCCAGACCCCTCCCCAACCAGCCAGAAAGTAATGAGCTCTTCCCAGGAGAACATCTTGATCAAAGAACCGCGCTAAAAACGCCTCTATAGAGACTGCGATCACCAGAGGCCACCCTCGCCGCCACTGAATCTGCCGAGATCGACTCCACTGCTGAATTCCCAGGAGTGCGATGGGCCTGAGTAAACCCCAACGCCAGCCCGATAACGCCCAAACCCAAATAAATAAGAACCACTGCATCCAAGTGAACATCCATTGAATTCCGGGCATCCACCCCCCAAAGTGATCGCTTGAAACAAAGAGCCCAAGACCCTTTTTTAACAAGGCTCGGACCACTAGCGACAAATACAAGAGATGAACACCAGCAGTCGTGAGCAAGTGGACATACCCCAAGAGGAAGAATCGAGAAGTGTCAGTGCCGCCGGGTGACTCATTCAACAACCAAAAACGAAGCCAACCCGATGGATCTCGCGAGCTCAGCTTCTGAGAAAATCGCTCACGTCGAAATTCGATCCATTGGAGCACGGAAAGAACTATGACTTTCCATTTCTCAGAGGGAATCATCCAATCCTGAGGATGAGACTCTTCCGAGAGCTGGAATCGACGAAAAATAGGCTTCCCATTCGGAGGCGCACTTCGTTCGAAAAGATTTGGCCTAGACTCGGCCCATACGCCGCGATCCGGACGAGGCTCCGGCAAACACCGCGGCACACTTTGAGCTAGCCATCGATTCCACACCTTTCGTGGAATACAAAGATGCAGAGATCCTCGATCGTCCTCAATCGAAATCGCCGCCCAGCATTGATCCCGGACCTTCCTTTGGACCTTCCAAGGGATCACGCAACGATCGCTGGTTTCGGCAAAAGCCGATAAACAACCCATCGGAATATGAAGCAAAGCGAGCAAGACACAAATCCAAATTCTGCTCTTGAAATCGCTCTTAAAATCCACCATCTGCTCGCAATAAAGGCAGACATCATGCCATAATTAATAGCGTGGAAACTCAGTCTCAGCCCGGAGCCCTTTTCGCCGCTTTTGGCGCCAAACAATTCGGAACTCTCCAAATTGTCCTTTTGGCACTTTTAATCCTCTTTGTTCTTCGATTTCTTCGCAGAAGCTCTCCAGAGTCTCATTTTAAGTCAGACGCTTTTCAACAGCGGAAGAAAGCACGAACAGATCGCAGTGCGCGAGAGCA
>JAGWZD010000271.1 GCA_018968995.1 Bdellovibrionales bacterium | reverse complement strand
CATCCATGAATCATCGGCACATCATCACGCCTGTCGGAACTCTTCTGATGACTTGGAACTCGCACGCAAAGCTGGCGCGGGTGGATTGGCTACCAATTTGCGGAGAAATTTCCGAAGATCGGTGTTCTACGGCTGAAATGTGGGCGGGTTTTTCGGATGCTCCACTGGGAGTTTTAAAGTCTATTGGGCAGTACTTTAAGACAGGCGAGCCCTTAGAGGACTCCTTGAACCTGGCTCAAAGGCTAGACGAGGTTTTGGATAGCTCTTCGTGGAGTGCCTTTGAGAGAAAAGTTTATCTCGCAGTACTAAAAATTCCTCATGGCGAGACTAGAACCTATTCTTGGGTTGCAGCCCGGGCGGGTAATCCTTCCGCAGGACGAGCTGTGGGACAAGCATTACGAAGGAATCGCCATTTGATTTTGATTCCCTGTCACCGAGTCGTGTCTTCTCATGATTTAGGCGGTTTCATGGGATCGGATAATCCGGAAGCCGAAGAACTTCAGTTTAAGAAGCGTCTGCTGGCCTGGGAGCACTCTTGGCGAAATCCTCTGTTTAGCTTTTTAAGTGCCTGATCCAGCCCGGTCAGTTTTTAAATTTCTCCAGCTTTTTCCCTCACGGGCCTTTGGATCAAGCTGAAATTTTCGAACCGCCCTGTTGTGCTCTTCATAGCTTCTCGTGAAAATGTGTCGCCCCTCATTTTGCGAGACGAAAAACAGGTATTCCGACTGAGCTGGGTTTACGGCCGCCTCGAGCGCGAGCGAGCCTGGGTTTGAGATGGGCCCGACTGGAAGAGACGGGACTGTGTAGGTATTAAACGGAGTGGGAGTCAGAAGATCTTGTTTGCGGATATTTCCCGAGTAGGTCTCCCAAATGCCGTAAATCGTCGTGGGATCGCTTTGGAGGCGCATCTTTTTGCGAAGACGATTATGGAAGACCGAGCTGATCATGGGACGCTCCTCAGGGGCTCCAGTTTCCTTTTCAATGATTGAAGCCAGAGTGACGATTTGATGCTCAGAGAGTCCGAGTGATGAGATTTGTGCTGCGAAGCGATTCTTCACTTGGGTCCAAGCCGCCCGGTAACGTCGAATCATCGCCTGAATCATGGCTTCTGGGGTTTCTACTCGAGTAAAAGCATAGGTATCGGGAAACAAATAGCCCTCAAGGGATGGCGGTAAGGGTTCCTGGAAACCCTGAGACTTGATGAATTCATGTTCGCGGCAGAGCGTGAGTACTTTTTCTCGTGAGGCCAGTCCTGCTTTTTCCAGAGAATCAGCCACCTCATACATGTTTGCCCCTTCACGGATGGTGACCATGTGCTGAATGCTGATGCCTGAAGAGAGTACTTTAAAGATCTCAAGCGGATTCATTCCTGAAGTGACTAGGTACTCACCGGTCTTGAGGTCCTTCCATTTCCGAAGGACTTTTCCTAGTAGATGAAAGTCTTTAGCACTTGAAATGGCCTTGCTTGTCTCAAGCTGTCGGGCGATTTCCGATGGCCCAACACCGCGAGCAACCAGCACCACGGTCTCCGTAGGACTACTTGGAGATAAGGGCCGAGTCGCGAAAAGAGCTAGCCTAGCTGCAGGAATGGATAGAGCGAGGACTAGAATCAAAGGGAGCAGGGCTAAAAACCAACGAGACGGGGAATTCCTAAGCATATTGCCCAGATTCTCTTTTTTTCTTTACGGGGGCAAATGCCTTTGCTACCCGAAAGAGGTCTCTCCTACTCGGTGAGGCAATCCACACGAAAAATCAGACAAAAAACTGCCGCCTTGTCCGAGGCGCGATCTCAGGAAAATACCAGATGCATTTACGTGAACTGAAAGAAAAGAAAATTGGCGACTTAGTAGAGCTCGGTAAAGAGCTTGGAATCGAGAACGCTGGCGGGCTGCGCAAGCAAGACCTGATCTTCGCGGTTCTTCAGAAAAAAGCTGAAAAGGACGAGCATATTTACGCCGACGGAGTCCTTGAGTGTTTACCCGATGGCTTCGGGTTTCTCCGCGCTCCGGATTACAATTACTTGCCCGGTCCGGACGATGTTTACGTTTCTCCTTCACAAATTCGCCGCTTTGGCCTGCGCACCGGAGATACCGTAAGCGGGTCGGTACGCGCGCCGAAAGAAGGCGAGCGTTATTTTGCTTTGCTGAAAGTCGAGAATGTGAACTTTCAGACCGCCGAAGTGAACTCTGAAAAGGTTCTATTCGACAATCTGACCCCGCTTTACCCGAACAAGCGAATTAATCTTGAGTACCAGCCTACCAATTACAGCACTCGAATCATCGACATGATGGTTCCACTGGGAAAAGGGCAGCGGTGTTTAGTGGTTGCTCCCCCTCGTGCTGGTAAGACGGTATTGATGCAGGAAATCGCCAACGCGATTACTCATAACCATCCCGAGATCAAGTTGATCGTTCTTCTGATCGATGAGCGCCCAGAAGAAGTCACCGACATGCAACGCTCGGTAAAGGGTGAAGTCGTTAGCTCCACGTTCGATGAGCAGGCTTCTCGTCACGTCCAGGTCGCCGAAATGGTCCTCGAAAAGGCCAAGCGTCTGGTGGAAAATAAGCACGATGTGGTGATCTTGCTCGACTCGATCACTCGTCTGGCTCGTGCCTACAACTCGGTGGTCCCACCCTCGGGCAAGATCCTGTCAGGCGGTGTGGACTCGAACGCCCTACATAAGCCCAAGCGCTTCTTTGGGGCGGCACGTAACATCGAGGAGGGGGGCTCTCTCACCATTATCGCAACGGCACTGGTGGAGACCGGTTCCCGCATGGATGAAGTCATTTTCGAAGAGTTTAAGGGAACGGGTAACTCCGAAATTCACCTCGACCGTAAGCTTATGGAAAAGCGAATCTTTCCGTGTCTGGACATCAATAAGTCCGCGACACGAAAGGAAGAAATGCTTCTTCCTAAGGATATACTGACCCGCCTGTGGATCCTTCGAAAGGTGCTCCACCCCATGAATACCCTGGATGCGATGGAGTTCCTGCTCGATAAGATTTCACACACCAAGACAAACGAGGAATTTGTGAAGGGGATGAGCGGCTAAAAAGCCTGGGGCTTTTGGCGCCCCGGGTCATTGACCGACACGCAAACATTTGTTACCAGAGGCAAACTTATGAAACAGGCTATTCACCCGCATTATGTTGAAACTACCGTCTCCTGCGCTTGCGGAAACGTGATTGAAACCCGCGCGACCCAGGAAAACATTAAGGTCGAAATCTGCTCTAATTGTCACCCCATGTGGACTGGCAAGCACAAGCTGATGGACACCGAGGGGCGCGTGGAGCGCTTCATGAACAAGTACAAAAAGAAGTAAGAAACTCGTTAACACAGTTTCAAACGAAGCCCCGGGCCGCTGTACTGCGACCGGGGCTTTGATCTTTAGACGGTTAGAGATCTGATAGAGTCACCGCATGGCAGGAATGTTCGATAAACTGGATAGCGTCGAGCAGCGATTCCTTGAACTGGAGTCGCGTTTGGCCGATCCGTCGCTTGCCGATCAGCCAAACGAATTTAGGCGACT
>JAGWZD010000270.1 GCA_018968995.1 Bdellovibrionales bacterium | reverse complement strand
GCCTTGCGGGATCGTACGGTAAAGATCGACATTCCTTACATCACCAAACTTAAGGAAGAGATCAAAATTTACGAGAAGGACTTCAACTCCAACAAAATTAAGGGAAAACACATCGCTCCGCATACGATTGAGATGGCAGCGATGTGGGCTATTCTCACGCGGCTGGAGCAGCCAAAGAAGGCCAATTTAACGCTTCTTCAAAAACTGAAGCTTTATGATGGGAAGACCTTAACCGGATACACCGAAGATAACGTGAAGGAGCTTCGGAAAGAGGCGATCCGTGAAGGACTCGACGGGATTAGTCCACGGTATATTCAGGACAAGATTTCCAATGCGCTAGTCAATGACAAGAACGGCGACATTGGGTGCGTGAATCCGTTCATGGTGATGAATGAGCTCGAGGGCGGATTAAAGCATCACGCATTGTTGGCTTCAGATGAGAAGCGCCGCGAGTTTCGGGAGATTCTCGCTATCGTGAAGCAGGAGTACGAGGACATCGTCAAGAACGAGGTTCAGCGTGCGATCTCTGCTGATGAAGATGCGATTGCGAAGCTGTGCTCGAACTACATCGACAACGTGAAGGCCTACACCCAGCGTGAGCGGGTGAAGAACAAGTACACCGGTCAAGACGAGGAGCCTGATGAGCGGCTGATGCGGTCGATCGAAGATAAAATCGACATTCCGGAGAGCCGTAAGGAAGATTTCCGCCGAGAGATCATGAATTACATCGGCGCTCTGGCGATTGAGGGTCGTACTTTCGACTACAAGACCAACGAACGCCTGCATAAGGCTCTCGAGCTCAAGCTTTTTGAGGATCAAAAAGATACGATCAAGCTCACCTCGTTGATTTCGAATGTGGTGGATCGGTCCACACAAGAGAAGATTGATGTGGTGAAGTCTCGCCTGATCAACAACTACGGTTACTGTGAAATCTGTTCGACTGATGTTCTTAACTTTGTGGCAAGTATCTTTGCCCGAGGAGATGTGAAAAAGCGGTGATCGACAATATCAGACGCGATCATGCCCGATTTCGCCAGATCGTGAAGGGCAGGATCAAGCAGAACCTGAAAAAGTATGTCACCAACGGCGAGATGATCGGCCGAAAGGGTAAGGATACTGTTACTATTCCGCTTCCGCAGATTGAGATTCCTCGGTTTCGTTACGGCGATAAAGATCAAGGCGGAGTAGGACAGGGCGAGGGAAATTCAGGCGATCCTGTTGGCGGTCAGGGTCAGCCCGGAGATCAGCCCGGGGAAGGTCAGCAGGCCGGGAACTCTCCCGGCGAGCACTCTCTAGAGGTGGATTTAACGTTACAGGAGCTCGCTGAAATCTTAGGTGAGCAGCTCGAGCTACCGAAGATCGAGCCACGGGGCCATAAGACGCTCAAGTCAAAGACTGACCGGTATACCGGCATCGCGAGTCAGGGCCCTAATTCCTTGAGGCATTTTAAGCGCACATTTAAGGAAGCTCTGAAGCGTCAGATTGCCTCGGGTACCTATAACCATGAGCGTCCGGTGATTATTCCAAACAAAAAAGATCTGCGTTTTCGCTCCTGGAAGAGTGACATTCGTCACGAGAACAATGCTGTTGTCATTTACATGATGGACGTGTCGGGTTCGATGGGGGACGAGCAAAAAGAAATTGTTCGAACCGAAGCTTTTTGGATCGATACCTGGCTGCGCTCTCAATATAAGGGCATCGAAACGAGATACATCATTCACGACGCTTCAGCTCGTGAAGTGGATGAAGAGACGTTCTTTCGTACCCGTGAAAGCGGCGGAACGCTGATTAGCTCAGCCTATAAGCTCTGCCAGAAGATGATTGAGACCGAGTACCCGGCTTCGGATTGGAACATCTACCCGTTTCATTTTTCAGACGGTGATAACTGGTCGGGCGAGGACACCCGGTTGTGCATGGAGATCCTAGAGCAGGAGCTTTTGCCTCAGAGTAATGTGTTTTGTTATGGCCAGGTAGAAAGCCGCTATGGATCTGGTCAGTTTTATAAGGATTTGAAAGAACATTTCGGTACAGATCATGACGCGGTGATTCTTTCAAAGATTGAAAACAAAGAAGGAATCCTCGCATCCATCAAGGATTTCCTTGGAAAGGGGAAGTAAATGCCGAGAAGCTCGGGTTTTTCAGATTCTTCCCTGACTTTGGAACTGCAGCGCATGCATGACGAGATTCGAGGGTATGCGCTGGCTTACGGTCTTGATCCGTTTGAGATCATTTTTGAGATGGTTGATTCGGATGCGATTAATTCTCTGGCCGCTATGGGTGGTTTTCCAGTTCGTTATCCCCATTGGCGCTTTGGCATGGATTACGATCAGTTCTCTAAAGGGTACGAATGGGGACTGCAGAAGATTTATGAAATGGTGATCAATACCGATCCCTCCTATGCCTACCTGATGAAATCCAATTCGTTTGTAGATCAGAAGACCGTGATGGCTCACGTGTACGGGCATGTGGACTTTTTCAAAAACAATCAATGGTTCTCGAAAACCAATCGAAAAATGCTCGACACCATGGCGAATCATGCCGTGCGAATTCGTGAGTTCATGGATCTCTATGGCCAGGATAGGGTCGAAAACTTTATCGATAGCTGCCTGGCGATTGAATCTTTGATTGATCCTTTTCTCCCTTTTTCTCAGACCTCCAGGCACAAGTCTGGAGACGAAGAATCGCAAAAGTCTACTGGGCCAGGAAAACTCAAAGTGGAGCGCGGATACATGGATAAATTTATCAATCCACCCGAGTTTCTTGAAGAGCAGAAGAAGAAGCTCGAGAGCCAAGCCAAACAGGCTCGTAAGAACCCCTCTGAGCCGATGAAGGATGTGTTGTTGTTTCTGTTGCAGAACGCGCCCTTGGAAGACTGGCAATACGAATGTCTCAATATTGTTCGTGAAGAGGCCTATTATTTTGTTCCTCAGGGGCAGACCAAGATCATGAATGAGGGCTGGGCAAGTTACTGGCACTCCAAGATCATGACGGAGCGGGCCCTGAAGGACAGTGAAGTGATCGATTTTTGTGATCATAACGCTGGAGTGCTCGCAATGGCTCCAGGGCGAATCAATCCGTACAAGATAGGTGTTGAGCTATTTCGCGAGATCGAGGACCGCTGGAATCGTGGCAAGTTTGGCAAAGAGTATGACGAGTGTGACGATTTAGTGGCCAAAGCGAAGTGGGACAAGAAGCTCGGTCTTGGGCGAAAGAAGATTTTTGAAGTTCGTCGCGTCTGTAACGATATTACTTTTATCGATGAATACCTCACCGAGGAGTTTTGTGAGCGGCTGAAGCTCTACACCTATGCATTTAACCGTCGTACGAATCAGTATGAGATCGCCGATCGCGATTATCGTAAAATTAAAGACAAGCTTTTGTTTCAGCTCTCGAATATGGGTCAGCCATTCGTTTATGTGATGGATGGAAACTTTCAGAATAAGGGTGAGCTTCTTCTATTGCATAAGCATCAGGGGCTAGATCTCGACCTGAAATGGGCGCGAGAGACCATGCGAGCCCTCAGCGAGATCTGGGGT
>JAGWZD010000269.1 GCA_018968995.1 Bdellovibrionales bacterium | reverse complement strand
TGGAGCTTCGAGTCGATCCCAGCGAGAAACTGGCAAACAGGGCGGAGGTGAGGCGCGAGGCTTAGTAGATCTCCAGGAAGACATCAAGACCAATGAAGAGGCTCAGCAAGCTGCGGCCCGAAAGTTTTTTCTAAGTGCCAATAAAACCTACGCCGATAGCGTCAAACCGCTATTGGGCCGAAATGTCACGCTGTCGTTAGATGCTTGCACTAACGCCAAGCCCGCCGTGCAGGCTAATTGTATGGATCAGATTAGTAAAAGCTTTGAAGACCTCTATCTCGGAAAGTCTGATCTTTCGAAGGTGAATATGGTGGTTCCGGGTAACGGAGCCGTTCGTGATTTAGTGATTCAGTGTATGGGTCTCAAGGGCTGCACGGCAGATTTGCAGGCTCAGCATGATTATCTAAAAAACACCGTCAAGCAGGTGGACCAGTCGAAACAAAAGTTTGCCGCTGAGGCTAACCAGAAAATTGATTCGATGCGCACTTCTTTGGCGCGTGCGGTGGCTTTTCCGAATCAACTTCTCATTCAGCAGCAAGATGAGCTGAACCGCTTTTTGGCAGGATTGGGAGTGAGCGGATCAATCAGCCTTGAAGACATCGAAGGAAAGGCTTTTGAGAAGGACGACGATGAGGACTTAAAACCGCTTTACAAAAACCCGGTAGGCGATGAGTTCATTCAAGGCATTAGTGCCGGATCAACGCCACCATTAAAGAAAGTGGGCAAAGACTCTTTTAACGAAGCCTATAAAGGAATTGCTGAAGGCGTGAAGCAAGCCGACGAGAAGATCGCCAAGCTGAACTCGTTGCAGGATAAAATGATGGGCGCGATGAGCAAGTGCCAGAAGCAAGAAGCCGAGAAAAAAGCCGAAGAGCAGAAGAAAAAAGACCAAGAAGCCGCTGAGAGCCAGAAGTTCGACAATGAACGAAACCAGATGGCTTTAGATTCTATGGTGGATGATGCCAACGATATTGCTCAGTGTGGGCACGTTTCGGGCTGGTGCAATTCAGCTAAAAAGAATGAGATTCAGCGACTCCTCTCGAGTGTCCAACAACTAGACTCGAAAAGTGGAAACAAGCTCGATACCTCGGATATTGAGGGTTTTCTTCAAACGGCGATCTCGGGCAGCTCCTGTAGAGAGGGACAACGACTGGATGATGGAGACTTATCGGGAATGGGGCGAGACTGTAAGTCGCGAGTGGACTCCAAGATTACTGAGATGAAGTCGAGGCTTTCCAGGAGGAGTAGTTCGGGCTCTTCGTCATCAAGCAGTGCGAAATGAGAATTCGCTCTAGGTCCTAGACGTCCATCTGGGTAAGCGGATTGATATAGAGTCGGAAGGTCTTGTCGCGATGTCTGCGGATGGCAAAGATTCCGTTTTCTTTTTCCGCAGCAAGTTTTTGGTAGAACTCGGGGTCCATTTCAGACATCTCTAAAACGGTTTTCCCCTCGTATTTTCCGAAGTCGATAATGACGTTTCTCTCATCAATGATTCCGGTAATTGGGCTTCCTGCTGCCTGAGAAGGGGAATTCCCTGAGGGTTTCGTGCTGTTTCCAGAGGTATTCGCATGGGACGGTTGTGTAGAAGCGCTCATGGCTACGAGCCTACTTCAATCCGAGAGAATTCATCAAGCATCCTAAATGGGTGCGTCATATTTTTTATAACGCACCGCAAAAAGAGGGCAATCGATTGATCGCGCTTTTGACATCAGGCACTATTCGCACATGTTTGTCCGCATCGAGGTCGCATTTCGGCCGGATTACCCTGATCCGCTCGCCAATAATTTACTGAAGCGTGTCCAGATTCATGATGCGGATTTGCGGAAAAAAATTCGTTGGGCGCGGCTACTAGAGGTCTATTGGCTCGAGATTCCGCGAGCGCGAGAGGAAATCATTCCAGCGTGCCTAGAGATTTTTCAAGATAAAGTGACTCAGTGGCTTTTCACGGGAAATCTGATTCCTTCTGCTTCAGGGAAGTTTGGCGGTATCGAAGACCTTCTTGAGGCTTCACCAGTGAGACCCGGGCATTTTTGGGGGCTTGAGAGAAGGCTTCGTCAAGGAGTGATGGATTCTAAGGCGCAGTCGGTCTTGGAAGCGCTGAAGCTCATACTCGGCGAACCTCTTCCTGGAGTTCGAGCATCGACCGGCCAGCTTCTTGTCCTTGAAGGTGCGCAGATTACTGAGGAAGACTTATCTCGTTTCTCTCGCAATATTTGGTGCAATCCTCAGGTTGAAACCTGGAGCTTTCTGTCTCAAGACGAGCTTTCAGGTAACGATCGATTTTTTCAAGACCGGGTTCGAAAAGACGAAAGTGTGAAGCCGTTGGCCTCGGTTCGTCCAAATAACCCAACACTCCAATCGTTTGCGCAACGATTCAGTTCTCCGCGAGTGACGACGTTGGCGGCAGAAAGTGCAAAGGCAACCCATCGGCCCGACTCGGCTTTCGATTGGGACGCCATGAAGGCCGAAGAGCGTGAGGCCAAGCGGGTAGAGATCCAGACGCTATTAGGTCGAAGGCTTTCAGAGGCTGAGTTAACCTCTATTTTGCAGCGGTGGTCCTCTGCAGAGTTTTTACGTCACCGAGTGGCCCTGGGACTGTCAAAGAGTCCCACCTTAGCAGAGTTTCAAGTTTTATCTGAGGCGTGGTCCGAAGAATTTCGTCAAAGGACAGTTTCGTCGGATCAGTTTTCAGCGCGTGCGGGTCAGGAGTCCACGGCGATTCCGTCAAGCCTTCTCTCCTCAACCGTTGGTGCTACAGTTCAGCAGATTCCGAAATCTTGGATCATCTCTGCTGGTGATCACCGGCCTGCAGTGATTGCGCTAGACGAGAACACTTGGATTTCAGTTGCGCTGCGGAACTCTGAGGTTCGCCCCGTGAGGGAGGTTTTCGATACCACTTTACAGGGACTATTGGGGGGCCAGCGAGACCTAATGGGCGGCGAGTGGTCTTCTCTTCCTGTGGCTCAAACATTAGTGCACTTGAGCGCTTCGGGACATTCAGAGGACGCAGCTCGACTCGATCAAGCATCGGCGGTTGAGCTTGCGACCTCGCGGTCGCAGGTTCCAATATTGGCAGGAGCTGAGGGATCACTAGAGTCCAAGGCGGCCAGTCAATGTCTGGCCGTTTCATCGATAGGAATCGTGGTAAAAAAAACCCATCGGGCAGTTCGTTCTGGGGATCGCCTCTTTGTATTATCGAGCACGATCGGGCCCCAAGAACACCTTGAGGATCCCGTTTTTCATCGTGTTTGTTTGGATGTGCTTGCTGAAATTGAGGCAAGGGGTGCCGCTACGGCGATTCGTTCTGTTGGATCAGTTTCGCTTATTGCGATCGCGGCCGAATTAGCTCGGCAGGCGGGAGGTCTTCAGGCAGATCTGGCCACGTTATTGGGTCGAAAAGAGCAGTTTGTGATCGCTGTTCCTTCTTTAAGTGAGGCTGAGTTTAAAGCCATCTTATCCACACATGGCGTGGGTGCCGTGGTCTGCGGTCAATTTACGGATTCGGGTTATCTGCTCTTAACACGAGGACAAAATCCAA
>JAGWZD010000001.1 GCA_018968995.1 Bdellovibrionales bacterium | reverse complement strand
ATGGTTTTGCAGAGCCTTGGGAAAAGCATAGAGTCAAATCTATTATTACAAGTATTTGTTTTTATTGAATAAAATTATATTTTTTCTACAACAACAATATAGTTGACTCTAAAACACAGCCAATGATAGAAGAGATGAACGATCAGTTATGAGGGCTGAGCGATAGGTCATTTATTTGGCGCAGGAGGTATTTACACATGCGTTTAACATCAAAAGGTCGGTACGCGGTACGTGCGATTTTGGATCTTACCTTTCATTCGAACGGCAAGCCTGTTCGTCTTCAGGAGATTTCCGAACGCCAGAACATTTCACTGCATTATCTCGAGCAACTTTTCCGCCGTCTCCGCAAGGGGTCTGTTGTGAAGTCCGTTCGTGGTCCAGGTGGCGGGTACGTGCTTGCACGCACCATGGATGAGATTTCTGTAAAAGAAGTTCTCACCAGTGTGGGCGAGAACATCAATCCTGCCAAGGATCTGATTGGATCTGGTGATCTCAAGAGCGACACCGTGGAGTTCGTTCTTACCAAAAGTTACTTTGAGAATCTGGGAACGATCATGCAGGAGTATCTCACGACAACCAGTGTCGGGGATCTCATCCGTAAGGCACGGGGCCAACAAGAGCTTCCGAAGTCCGCAACTCAGTTGATCAAGGGATCGGCTGGTGCAGGAAGCGTGAGTCCGGATGTGGCAAAAGAACGTCCGCTATCTTGATTACAATGCCTCGGCCGGAATTTCCGGCATCGTTCGAGAACGACTCATTGAGTACCTGAAAAACGAAGAAGCTGGACTGGCCAACCCTTCCAGTCGTCATCGTCTAGGACAACGGGAGCATCATGTGCTCTTCCAATCTGCGGGGAAAATTTCGCGCAGCTTCGGAGAGAACGTGACTCCCGATGATCTGATTTTCACCTCATCGGGTACCGAGGCGAATCAAGCAATTCTTCATTCATTCGTCCAATCCGGTTTCGGACTCATTGTGGGTGCGGCTGAACATTCCGCCAGCTTCGACGTTCTTGAAATCATTCAGCGAAGTCATCCCCATCTCTGGGTGCGGACTCTTCCCCTCACTCCTGCCGGAAACCACGACATGGCCAGGCTCTCTGATTTGGCAAGAGAAGCCAAGGATGATGGCATCTTTCATCTGGGAATCAGCTTGTTTTGGGCCAATCATGAAACCGGAGTTCTCACGGACCTCGGGGCATTGAGGGAGACTCTGGTGAGTTTACCCTTGCCATCAACCCTTCATCTGGATGGAGCCCAGGTGTGGGGCAAAATCCCCCTGGATTTGACCGCAAGTCCTGCTGATCTTGTAAGTTTCTCCTCTCACAAGATCGGTGCTCCGGCCGGCGGGGGAGTCATCTGGCGGAGGAAGGGGACGCCATTTCATCCACTTTTTCCCGGTTCACAGAACGCCGGACTTCGGGGAGGGAGTGAGAATCTTCTTGGAATTCTTGGAATGGGATTCGCCTGTGAAGTGCTCAATCCGATCGCCTTCCAAACAGTCACAGCTCCCCTGCAAGCAAGGCTGGAGTCCGGGCTTAATGAAAGGCTTGAAAATGTTCGGATTTGGGGTCGTGAAAGCACCCGTGTGAGCAATACCTCGCGAATCAGTTTTCTTGGCTTTCAAAATTATGAGAACTGGGTCGAGCTCCTTGATCTGAGGGGCTTTGCGATCAGCCACGGAAGCGCCTGCCGGGCAAACATCATTGAACCATCACGGGTGCTGTTGTCCATGGGAGCAGGTCGGGAAGAAGCGCTGAATTCGATTCGCGTCTCTTTTGGGCCCGCTTCGGATGTATCTGATTGTGATTCTCTCCTTGGTGCACTTGTGGAATTGTTTCAAGAAAAGATCCGGGGAAGATCATGAGGGCACTGGTTGGAATCAGTGGTGGGCCAAAAAGCATGGTGACGGCCTGGCTCCTGAAGAAGCAGGGAATGCAGGTGACGGGTGTCCACATTGACGTTTTTTCCAATGAGGGCAACAGGGTGCGGATTCATGAGATGGAGAAAAAGCTCGGAATCCAAATCCAGGTGCTGGATCTAGCGGCAGTTGCGGGGGAATTTTTTCTGGAGGAAAGAACCACCGCAAGGTTCTCGGGATTTCCGTTCTTTGCGAAGAGTCTGTTTCAAAAGAAGATCCTATTCCCTGAATTGATTCGACTGAGTGGGCACTCGGGTTCGGAAAAAATTGCGACCGGACACATGGTGACGCTGCAAGATGATCCTGCTTCCCGTGTGGTGCGAGTGGTTCTGGGTCCGGATTCTCCAATGGATCCGATTTTCGAAATTCTCGGACTGGGTCAGGAGACGCTTTCCCGGTGGATTGCACCGATCGGGGCCATTCCCCGCACTCTTCTTGAAAAGCTGGTAGCAGAGGTTGCGCCGGCAACAATGACCGGTAACTTTGAATTTGATTGGAAATCCCTTGAAGTGCGATTGGACTCATCCGATCCTTCTCTGCTGGCCCGCGAGCTACAGGTTTTCACCACTGCGGGTGTGCTTCTCGGAAGAGCCGTCCTTGGGTCCTTGAAGGTCGGCCGACAATATCTCGATCCGGAAGATCCGGGAAAAACCTATCGTATTGTGGATCTTCAGCCGAAGTCAGATCGTGTCTTTGTGCAAGAATCGGATCAGATTGTAACGGAGGAATTTCATTTCGACGAAGGGCACTGGTTTACAGATGCGGATCCTGGGATGGGTTTTTTGGATGTCGGAATGATTTCATCGGAGATCCGGGCACCGCGAATGATTCGTTTGATTCAATATGAGGGTGGAAGATTGAAGGGTGTGGTTTCAGAACCGTTGAGGGGTGACGATGCAAGGATCCTGAAAGGAGCCTCCGTTCTCTTTTTAAGCGGCACTGAAGTTTTGGGTGGAGCCCGGGTCATGAAGGCAAGATGAGGATTTGAGATGAAGAAATTCATGGTAAAGACTCTCGGGTGCAAGGCGAATTTCGCGGATGGGCAATCCATCGAAGCGGATCTGCTTGCTCGCGGGTTTTCAACCGCTGCGAAGCCGGAAGACGCTGAGTTCATCATTGTGAATTCCTGTACGGTAACGGATGAAGCGGATGTGCAGTCGCAGAAAATGGTGAGGGACCTTAAGAAAAAGAACCCTCTGCTTAGAGTCATTTTTACAGGATGTGCGGCCGAAGTGGACCCGGAAGCCTCATTGAGGATTCCGGGCGTGAGTGCGGTTCTTGGCAATCAAAACAAGTTCGAAGCTGCGGCACTGATTGCGAATCATCTCGAAAGTGACTCCCCGGCACCCGTGATTTTAGGCGGGGTTTCTTCGTATGGAGAGTTGAAATCCCGTCATCCCATGGATCGGGAGTGGCCTTTGCCGGAAGAGGGGGCAATTGGAAGCCCGATGCTTCCTGCGGGGAGCTCCACCTTTCGCACGCGGTCTTTTCTAAAGATCCAGGAAGGGTGCGACTCTTTTTGCACCTATTGCATCATTCCGTATGGAAGAGGGCCGGCCCGAAGTCTCAGGATCGAAGCCGTCGTGCAGCGGATTCAGGAGCTTGTTGCCAGCGGGATCCGTGAAGTGGTTCTGACCGGCACGAACATCGGGGATTATGGAGTGGATTGGAGTGGATCTTTCCAGCTTGATCCACTGCTTGAGGCGATACTCACCCGAACGAATCTTGACCGGCTTAGGATCGGATCCCTTGACCCTACCGAGATTTCTCACCGAATGATCGAGCTCATGGAGAGGCACGAGTCGTTTTGTCCGCATTTCCATGTTTCCCTTCAGCACACGGAGTCCAAAATACTCAAACTCATGAAGAGGAAATACTCCAAAGAAACGGTTTTGGAGCTCTTTAAGCGCATTTCTCAAATGAAGCGTAAGCCGTTCATCGGCATGGATGTCATCGTAGGGTTTCCCGGGGAAACCGCTGCTGAGTTCGAATCCATGCGGAACACTCTTGTGGAACTCCCCTGGAGCCGGCTGCATGTATTTCCCTACAGCGAAAGAGAGGGAACTCCTGCCACCCGATTGCCGGAAGTGGTAGAGCGCTCGCAGCGAAAGGATCGTGCCAGGAATCTTCAGGAATTGAGTTTGAAACGGCTCACGTCTCTTTTTTCCGGCTCCAGAGGCAGACAACTCAAGGGCGTCCTGCTTGAGGGGATGGTGAAGGGGCCGGATGGAAAGAGGGACTGGATTTCCGGCTACTCTCCTGACTACCAGCGGGTACTTGTGCCCTCGCGGGAGGAGCTGTCCCTTCGAAATTCGATCGTGGAAGTTCAGGCGGAAAACTGGGTTGTGGATCGGGCCTCCGGTGAGGTTTCCTGGATCGGAGCGCTTCATGAATGACACTCCGAGCATCCAATCGCTACAGGAGCAGTTGAGGTATACCTTTGGAGATCCAAGGCTTTTGCTCCTTTCGCTCACCCATGTTTCCTTCGGTCATGAGAACCATCAGGACCGGAATCCCGCCCAGCGGGACAATGAACGGTTTGAGTTTCTCGGAGATGCAGTGTTGTCGCTTGTGATTTCCGATCTGCTTTTGGAGGCGTTTCCTGAGGCCTCAGAAGGGCAGGTTTCAAAAATGAGAGCGGCCGTGGTGAACGAAAAAACCCTCTCAGAGATTTCAAGGTCCCTTCAGTTGAATTTTCTTTTGCGACTGGGAAAGGGGGAGACCCGCTCTGGTGGAGCCGAGAAGCCCTCCATTCTTTCGAGCGCCTTTGAGGCGCTGATTGCCGCGATTTACATTGATGGCGGATTCAATGCGGTTTACCCCGTGGTCCGGTATCTGTTTGCGCCGCTTTTTCGACAGGAGAACGCGATCATTTCTTTCCAGGACCATAAAACCAGGCTCCAGGAAACCGTGCAGAGCAAATTCAAACTTACCCCTACTTACCATCTTGTCGGGTCCACCGGGCCTGATCATGCAAAGGTTTTTTCAGTCGAGGTTCGTGTCGGCGAGAAGGTGCTTGCGGTGGGAGACGGGTCCTCCAAGAAGGACGCAGAACAAAGAGCGGCACAGGTGGCTCTGGTTGAGATTGAAGGATCAGCGGAACGGGAGCCGAAATGAAGAGTGGCGTGGTGGCATTGGTGGGACGTCCCAATGTGGGAAAGAGCACTTTTTTGAATTCCGTTTTGGACGAGCAGATCTCGATTGTGACCCCCAAGGCTCAAACGACCCGCGATCAGGTCCGCGGGATCCGGACTGAAGTTCGTGGGCAGATTGTCTTTGTCGATACCCCCGGGATTCATCGCGCGAAAGAGGGGGGCATCAATGAATTCATGATTCAGGAAGTGAGGCGCGCCCTCGATGCGCCTGATCTGGTTCTTTATTTGCTTGATCCCGGAAGCAAGCCCGAGGCGGAAGAACGGGTTCTCGAGCAGTTGCGTGGAGTCACGTCAAGCTTGATGGTTGTGGTGAACAAGGCCGATCTCTTCAAACGAAATCCGGACCTGGCCTCCTGGATCGGTCCGTGGGTTGAAAAGGTCAAAGCGGCTCTTGCGGGTACGGAACTGAGGTTTCTCGGATTTTCTGAGATTTCAGCCGAAAAAGGCCATGGCGTACAGACTCTTTTGGATCAAATCTTCGAGACGCTCCCCGAGGGGCCTGCGCTTTACGATGATCCCGAGGCGCTGACCGATCGACCCTTGCGGTTTGTCGTATCAGAACTGGTGCGAAAGCAGCTTTTCATGAATCTCGGAGACGAGCTCCCGTACAGTTGTGCGGTGGAGATCGAGTCCTTCAACGAAAAGGTGAAGCCGGTTCACATCGCCGCTCTCATTCATGTGGAGCGAGAGAGTCAAAAAGGAATGGTGATCGGTGCCAAGGGGCAAAAGATCAAGGAGATCGGCACCAAAGCGCGCGAAGAGATTGAGTCCCTGATGGGGGAAAAGGTTTATCTTGAATTGCGGGTAAAGGTGCTGGAGTCCTGGACAAGAGAGGCGCGCAAGATGAAGGGGCTTGGCTATGCACTCGAAGCTCCGGCTTCGCTTGCTCGCGGAAAAGGAAAAAAGGAAAACCGATGAATATCGTCGTAGTGGGTCGCCCGAATGTGGGGAAAAGCAGCCTTTTCAATCGATTGTTGGGGCGTAAGCGCGCGCTGGTTTTGGACACTCCGGGGGTGACCCGTGACCGGATCGTGGAACCCGCGGAGTTCTGGGTTCGGGCAAAAAAATATCCGGTGAACCTGATTGATACCGGAGGCCTTGGGGAAGGGCAGTTCAAGGAAGAGATCAAACTTCAGGTGAAGACGGCGCTGAAAGAGGCGGACATTGTGCTTTTCGTTGTAGACATCAAGGCTGGGCTCACCGAGTCCGATCGCTCGGTGTTTCAGGAGCTCCGGAGATCAGGTCTTGCCGATTCCATTCCTGTGATTCTGGTATTGAACAAGGCGGATTCGGATGCGGCCGAAGAGTCCATGCATGAATTTTATGAGCTTGGGATCGAAAGTCTTTTGCCGGTTTCTGCCGAGCATGCCTTGCAGATTGATGATTTGAAGGAGATGATAGTAGACCGGCTTTTCGTGGATCAGGAAGAGGAAGAAGATGCGGATGAGAATGCCGGTTTTGTAGAGGAGTCGGATTCGGCATCAGAAGTGGATGCCAATCGCCCTCCAAGGATTCCACACATCGCGATCGTGGGGCAACCCAATGTCGGAAAGAGCACCCTTTTGAACTCAATCTGCGGCGAGAAACGCACCATCGTGAGCCCCATTGCGGGGACTACGGTGGACCCGATTGACCTGAAGATCAACTGGCACGGGAAGGATTTTGTCGTGATCGACACGGCTGGAATCCGTCGAAAGAACAAGACCGAACAAGGAGTGGAAGTGCTTTCGGTGGTTCAGACCCGGAAGACTCTGGAACGCGCAGATCTTGCATTTCTGGTGATGGATGGCGAGACAGGGGTGTATGACCAGGACGAAAAAATTGCGGGGCTGATCGAGGAAATGGGCTGCAGTGTGGTGCTGGTGCTGAA
Source organism: Bdellovibrionales bacterium (assembly GCA_018968995.1). Lineage (GTDB taxonomy): Bacteria > Bdellovibrionota > UBA1018 > UBA1018 > UBA1018 > CAIOHW01. Next base: position 14,511 of record JAGWZD010000001.1, on the reverse strand, counting down.
CAAGTGGGACACTCAAGTTGAAAACGATGAGTTCTCACAGAAGCTTGCCGAAGAAGAGGTGAGAAAGAAGATCCGATTTTTAGGCTATGCGCCCCTCGTGTTCACGACCGCAACGGAGGGAATCGGGCTTGAGAGGCTGTTCCGGGTTGCGGATCATGTCCTTGAACAACGGGGAGTTCGGGTTCCGACAAAGGATCTGACCGAATTCATTCGGGCAGAGTCAGAAGTTCACAACCCCGAAAATGCCAGATTTTATTTTGTGCATCAGTCGGGGAGAAATCCTCCTACCTTTGTTGCCCATGTGAGTGATCCAAAAAAGATCCACTTCAGTCTGAGCCGGCATCTGGTGAGGGCTCTTCGGGAGCGGTATGGTTTTACGGGTTCTCCGATCCGGTTTCATTTCTTAAAGACAAGAAATACGGGTGAGAAGAAGTAAGCTGGAAAATCCGCATGTTTTCTTTGATATTTTATGGATTGCAAAACAAAGAAACGCTTGGCAGACTGAAGCTCTCTTTTTTCCGTTCCTGCCGGGGTGGCGAAATTGGTAGACGCACAGGACTTAAAATCCTGGGTTGTGAATAACGACGTACCGGTTCGATTCCGGTCCTCGGCACCAAATAACTACTGTCTTGAAGTCCTCAAGATAAGCAACGTATTGAAACAATAAGCAGAGTTTTCGGGCAAAAGACCTATTCTCGCGGCTTCTTCCATTACTTGAAATGTCCTGACATTGCCGGAATTGGCCAATTACTGGCCAACTTTTGGCCAAGATTTCACGCTATCTCATACCATCCAAGTCAGTTTCTAGGCGTCTACCAAGACGGCGTTGTTCGCCTATGGAGAGCGCTACAAAGAGCATTTCACCTCTAAACATGGAGGAAATGAAATGAACAAAGAAAAAAAAGTAACCCTGATTGCAAAAACGCTGAGGTACATGCGCCTATCTCGCGGAGTTTCACAAGATAAAGCGGCAAAGCACCTCGGGCTTTCCAAAGCGTCGATTGGCCATTTTGAGCATGGCCGTGTGGATCTTACAGATGAGAGAATCGAAACCTTTCTTGCGCTCTACGAATATTCGATGAAGGATTTCAAAGAATTTTTAGACGGCAAACCAATTCCGGTTCTTGATCTAAAATATGAATGCCTGATGCTTTTAGAAAAAATTGATGAAACCAAGTTGCGCACTGTGCACTCAGTGCTTTTGGGCTTTGTAAGTTAAAATTACAAAGCGACATACAAATCGATCATTTTGAGAACATCTATCGTTTCAAATGGCTTTTCCATTAGATCGTTAGCGCCGGATCGAAGTGCATCGGCTTTTTTGTAAGTAGGATTTCCGGTAATCAAAACCATTGGAGTCTCTAATCCAAATTTCCGAATGGCCGTAGCCAATAATAAGCCGTTCATGCGTGGCATATTGATATCGCTTAGAATGAAATCAACCCGATGCTCCCTCAAAAAATCAAAAGCGATCAATCCATCTACTGCTTCGAAAACATCAATTTCAAACGCCTCGATACAAAGCCTGAGAGAGGTTCTTACCGATTCGTCATCATCTACCAACAAAACTCTCTTCCTGGCCATGCATTAGCAATAGCATAAAAAAGCGAAAATAGGAGCTAGTTAGCTGGTGGTGCTAAGTAGCTCCTGACTTGATTGTTAAAGAGTGAAGAAAAGTGACTACGACAAATACACTCAGAGCGTGCTTCGAAAAATTTCCGCTAATGTAAAATCCATTCGCCTTAAGCGTGGCCTAACTCAAGAAGGTGTTGAGAAACTAGACTTCAACTCAAAGTGGTATCAGGAAATTGAGCGAGGCGTGAAAACACCAACCCTGCCAACGCTCTGTAAGCTCGCCAAGGCCTTTCAAGTGGATCTTCAGGAATTCTTTAAAGGGGTTTAAGTTTACTTAACTCGCACCGCCCATTCGCTGATTTGCCCAGCGATCCTCTCTATTTCGGACGCTTCACTCTGGAGGATTTCACCCAGCCCTACGGATTCCGAATCCAGATCAAGACAGCCAGTCTGATCCGAAGAAGCTCTTCCTAAAAGCTTACCCAAACCGCGAATTTTATCGCACAGCACCATCATCTCCCGATGCAGGTCATCCAGAGAAGATAGTTCTATTTCTTGTGGAGCTGTCCTTACTTTGCCTGTTCTTCCCATAACTAAGGCGTTCAACGCATTGAACGCATCAATATTTGTACACCCGTACAATGCATTGAACAAGGTCAATCTATTGAACGGGAGGCAAAACAATGAATTCTAAACGAACAGCGGATGAAGAGCGTTGGCTGAAGGCATTAGGAGCGAACATAGCGAAGCTAATCAAGGAAAAGGGATACAAAACGCCTTATGATTTCTGGTTGAAGGCAGGCGATCAGCTTTCCAGAACGACTCTTAGTTATATTTTAAAGGGAAAGGTAGACGTGAAAGCTACTAACCTGAGAAAGATTGCAAAGGCTCTAAAAGTTTCTCCAAAGGATCTCCTGAGCTTTTGACTTCCGTAACACAAAACACCGCCTTTAATCGTGTTTTGGTGTAGAGTCTCTTCGTGAATAAAACCGTGAAACCCGAACGGCAGCAACTCGTTCGAATTCTTAAAAATTCCAAGGCACTTTTAGAGGAGGCAGAACTACTCCTTAACAATGGATATACTCGTCGTGCAGGTTTCTTAGCTCTAACTTCAATCGAAGAGGTGCTTAAAGTAATGGCGATTGAAAACGGCCAAGATCCACGGAAAAGCCATCATAAAAAATTTTTGCCCCTTAGCAGCACCTTCGATGACATGTTTGACGAAATTCTCTCCAAAAATTTCTTTGAAATGCTGGGCCCTCAAGCATCGGAAATAAAAACGGATCAGCAAGCTACACTGAATCAAGCCTGGAATGAAATAATTGGCGACTTGAAAAAGGTGTGGAAGGCAGAGAATCTGAGACAAAGCTTCTTATACGAAGATATCTTGCCGCCTGCCGAAGTGTTGCGCTTTGGGGCTTCAATCGAATCCGCTCTTCCAAAGCTTATGGTAAAACTGGCGCGAGATACCCATAAAGCAATAGTGATTTCAGAGTTTAATACCTAATTGTCAACCTGATTCGTCACAAGCGGAGTTCAAAGACTTTTTCTCGCCTTTATAGTAGGCTTGTCGGTCAATGAAGAAGGCCAATAATCCCTCCGATTCAGACAACGCTCTTAGATCTTTGGACGAATCAATCGCTCAGCTCCTTGTAGAGAACCATCGCCGCTTTCAATCGTTTCTCGCAAGGCGTGTTGGAAGTAAAGAAGTCGCTGAAGATCTCTTGCAGCAGAGTTTGAAAAAGGCGACCGAGCGTCCTCCCGTTTCAGTCGAGGAAGCTGGCGTTGTCGCATGGTTCTTTACGGTCCTCAAAAATACCCTTACGGACTACTACCGAGCCAAAGCCTCAGAGGAAAAAAAGCATAAGGAACTTGAGCTTACTGCTGATGTTCTTTTGAAAACGAAAGTGGCTCCGGTGGACGAAATCGAAGCGGTAGTCTGTGAATGCATGAATGGGCTTCTTCCTACTCTGAAAGATAACTACGCAGATTTGATTCGTAGGATTGATCTCGGCGGAGAAAGTATTTCGTCCGTCGCTGAAAATTTAGCCATCACCGAAAACAACCTCACAGTTAGGCTTCATCGGGCTCGGCAAGCTTTAAAAACTAGTCTTGAGCGTACCTGCGGTACCTGTACTGAGCATGGCTGTTTAAACTGCACTTGTTCCTAATTCCTCATCAATTACACACTTCTAATAGGCTGCATTAGGCAGCAAATTGTATCTTCATGATACAATTGAGCTTTTTGCCTTTAAGAGATATTTTTGCTTCACACTGTAAGAATTGGGCATGTCGTCCGTCTTAATGGGTGAACGGAGACAATTATGAAGTCAAAAAACGAACCCCATAGTTGCTGTAAGCCAAAAAACTCGCCCGAGACCTGCCATATCGAGCCCAAAAAAGCGCACGGTCATCATCATCATCATCATGCTCATGGACATGGTCACGACCACGGCCATCATCATCACGAGAGCGCTTCACAAACGGAGAAAGATCCCGTTTGCGGAATGAATGTTGATCCTAATGATTCGGCAGGAAGTTTTGAGTTTGAGAAAAAGACCTATCACTTCTGCTCAACCCACTGTTTGACGAAGTTTAAGAAGAATCCAAAAGCTTTTTTGGATGAAAAAGAAGCCAAAGAATCAAAACCTGTTTCAAATGATGCGATCTACACTTGCCCCATGCACCCTGAGATCAAGCAAAAGGGGCCAGGAAGTTGCCCAATCTGCGGGATGGCGCTTGAACCTGAAGAAGTCTCTTTAGAGGATGAGCCCAATCATGAGCTGGTGGATTTCACAAAGCGCCTAAAGTGGTCGATTGGATTTACACTCCCACTTCTTATTTTGGCGATGGGAGAAATGATTCCAGGAAATCCTTTTCACAGTTTGCTCCCAGGAAGCTCAATGAACTGGGTTCAGTTTCTTTTGTCTATCCCAGTTGTACTTTGGGCTGGATACCCGATTTTTCATCGCGGATGGTTTTCGATCAAAACTAAAAACCTAAATATGTTCACACTCATTGCTCTTGGAGCAGGTGTTGCGTTTCTCTTTAGTGTTTTAGCAACCCTTGCTCCAGGCATTTTTCCAGAGGCGTTTCAATCGCACGGACGAGTGCATGTGTACTTTGAAGCTGCATCTGTCATCGTAGCACTTGTACTTCTTGGACAAGTTTTAGAGCTTCGTGCTCGTGGACAAACGAGTTCTGCGATTAAATCTCTTTTAAAGCTTGCTCCTAAAACGGCACGAATCGTTCGTGAAAATGGAGCCGAAGAAGATATTGATCTTGCTGACGTAAAAGCTGGCGATCAACTTCGTGTTCGCCCAGGCGAGCAAGTCCCTGTCGATGGCGTTGTCTTATCTGGAAGAAGTTCCATTGATGAATCCATGCTGACGGGTGAACCCATCCCCGTTGAGAAAACCGAAGGATCAAAAGTCACCGCTGGTACGACCAACCAAACAGGTAGCTTCATCATGCGTGCCGAAAGCGTTGGGAAAGATACTCTTTTATCTCAAATCGTTCGCATGGTGAATGAAGCGCAAAGAAGTCGTGCTCCCATTCAAAGCCTTGCCGATAAAGTCTCTGCTTGGTTTGTGCCGCTGGTTGTGGTCTCTGCGATAATTTCAGCAATCATTTGGGCGATCTTTGGACCAGAGCCTGCATACAGCTACGCACTTGTGAACGCTGTAGCAGTTCTCATTATTGCTTGCCCCTGCGCTTTGGGACTCGCTACTCCCATGTCGATCATGGTTGGAACCGGACGTGGCGCTCAAGCAGGTGTTTTAATTCGATCCGCCGAATCTTTGGAGCGCCTTGAAAAAGTAGACACTTTGGTTCTTGATAAAACAGGAACACTAACCGAAGGAAAACCAAAGCTTGTCACCGTGAAATCGGTATCGCAATTCACCGAATCTGCGATTTTAGGAATGGCTTCTGCTCTTGAAAAAGGAAGCGAGCATCCTCTTGCTCAAGCCGTGATTCAAGGAGCAATAGACCAAAATATCACTCATTCGCCAAAGCTCACTCATTTTGAATCGATCACTGGAATGGGAGTAAAAGGAGAAGCTCACGGAAAGAAGGTTCTGCTTGGGAATGCAAAGCTTTTTGAATCAGAAGGTGTTTCGACCGCAGAAATAAAACCCATCGCTGAAAAATTGCGTCGAGATGGTCAAACGGTTCTCTTTTTTGCGGTAGACGGAAAACCTGCTGGTCTAATCGGCGTTGCCGATCCGATTAAAGAAAGCGCAAAAGAAGCACTAGAAAAACTGAGATCAGACGGTCTGAGACTTGTCATGCTAACAGGCGATCATGCTGGTACAGCTCAGGCTGTAGCTCAAAAGCTTGGAATTGATGAAGTCTATGCCGATGTTCCTCCTTCCCAGAAAAACGAGATCATAAAGAAACTTCAGTCTCAGGGAAGAAAAGTCGCAATGGCTGGCGACGGAGTAAACGATGCTCCAGCACTTGCAGCAGCTGATGTCGGAATCGCCATGGGAACAGGTACCGATGTGGCGATGCAAAGCGCAGGCGTGACCCTCATTAAAGGAGACCTAAGGGGCATTGTCCGGGCACGTCACTTAAGTCACGCAACCATGCGAAATATCCGCCAGAACCTCTTCTTTGCTTTTATTTATAACGCTCTTGGGGTGCCACTTGCTGCAGGACTTTTATATCCGTTCTTTGGACTCCTTCTTAGCCCCATGATCGCAAGTACTGCCATGAGTCTAAGTTCAGTATCGGTTATTGGAAATGCACTTCGTTTAAGACGGGTGTCACTATGAGGGCTTTTCAGTCGTATACGGGGTTGAGGTCATCCATGAAACACGTTCTAAAGCTTCTTTTACTCGTTGCCACTCTATCGCCAGTCTTTTCTGAATCAGCTCAGGCAAAAACTGTTCGTTATGAACTGACGATTGCGAATGAAAAGGTAAATCTAAGCGGAAAGAAGAGTGTCGATTTTTCACTAACGGTCAATGGTGGTATTCCAGCTCCCACACTTGAATTTACCGAAGGCGATGATGCTGAGATCGTGGTGAAGAATCGCATTCCTAATCAGGAAGCTTCCATTCACTGGCATGGAATCCTTCTTCCACCAGAGATGGATGGCGTTCCTTATGTAAACAATCCTCCCATTCAGCCGGGAGGAGAATTCATATTTCGCTTTAAAATTAGACAGCATGGCACCTACTGGTACCACTCGCATACGATGACCCAGGAGCAAGACGGCGTTTATGGTGCATTCATCATTCATCCCAAAAAGAAAACGATTAACTACGATAAAGACATAGTTGTTGTTCTAAGCGATTGGTCTGATGAAGGCGGAGATAAGATACTCCACAACTTAAGAAAAGATGGTGATTATTATCTCTACAAAAAAGGCACCATGCGCTCTTGGCTTGGAGCCATTCAAGCAGGAAAATTAGGAACCTATCTTGAAAACGAATGGACCCGAATGGGAGGAATGGATTTTTCTGACGTTGGATACGACGCCTTCTTAATCAACGGCAAAAAAGATTCACAGCTTGCCTCTCTTCATCCGGGAGAAAAAGTAAGAATCAGAATCATCAATGCAGGGGCATCAAGTTACTTTTACGTCTCGCTTGGACAATCGCCTATGAAAGTGATTTCTGCAGATGGAATCGATATCGAGCCTGTTTACGCAAAAGAACTCCTCATGGGAATGGCTGAAACCTATGACGTTTTATTTGAAGTACCTGAGCATAAAAACTACGAACTAAAAGCGACCTGCCAAGATGGAACGGGTTCGGCTTCAGGCTGGATTGGGATGGGCGAAAAAGTGCCAGCCCCAATTAAACCTTTTCCTGATCAATATATGTCGATGGATCATAGCTCCCATGGTGGAGGACATGGCTCTCACTCCATGAGTAACGATCAGCCTATGGATCACTCTTCTCATAGCGGTCATCAGATGAGTGAGAATGAACACTCGGGTCACGAGATGAATCATGATGACACCGATCACTCAATGCACAACATGCATGCAGGTCATAAAATGGAGACAAAAAAAGAGTCTCCTAAAAAAGTAATCGAAACACTCACGGTGGATGAGATTAAAGCCCAAAAGCCAACGACACTTCCTAAAGGGAAAGTTCATGAAGTGAAATTGGTCTTGGGTGGCGATATGAGGCGCTACATCTGGCACATTAATAATAAAGCTATCTTTGAAGACCGAACGATCTCGATCAACGAAGGCGACATCGTTCGTTTTACTTATGAAAATACCACCATGATGCATCACCCGATGCACCTGCATGGTCACTTCTTTCGGGTTTTGAATAAATACGGAGAATCATCGCCACTGAAACACACAGTCGATGTTCCGCCTCATATGAGCAGGACGATTGAATTTTACGCTAATGAACCTGGCGATTGGATGCTTCACTGTCATAACCTTTTTCACATGAGCACAGGGATGGCGAGAGTCGTAAAATACTCATCATTCACGCCAAAGCCAGAGATTGCTCATCTTCAGCATCAAGATCACCACCTACATGATCCTTGGTATGCGTATGGGATGCTAGAGGCTGCAAGTAACCACGGACAAGCGTACTTAAGACTTTCTCAGACGTGGAATCAGCTTGAAGCAAGAATCGAAACGAGAAATTCAGCCGGTAAAAACTTCTCCTACACCGATGAATGGGAAGTTGAAGGAGATCTTTTTTACCGGAGATGGTTTGGACGATTTTTTAACATCGTGGGTGGTGGAACTGTCTTTGATAAAAAACCATTAGGTACTGTCGGTGTAGCATATACGCTTCCACTTCTTTTTGAATCGCAAGCCTTAGTCGATCACCGTGGGAAATTCAGGCTTGAACTTGAAAGACGTTTTCAGTGGACGAGGACAATATTCACGGACGCTGATCTTACTTGGCGCCCTGATCAAGGTCATGAAATCGGAAAAGACTTAGAATACGAGGTTTCCCTGATGTATTCTCCCGTTTGGTCTTGGTCGGCAGGTCTCATGCTGACTGAACGAAATCTAGGTGTCGGAGTTACCTTCCAGTTTTAAGAAATAAAAAGGGAGATACTGAAAACCAGTATCTCCCGATATTTTTTGAGCCAAAGTCTATTTATTGATTGTGGTTATGCTTAGTTTTGCAATGACCTTCGCTGCATTTTCCAGTTTTTTTGCAGTCGCATTTTTCGTCTTGGCACTTACAGTTTTCGCCTTTTCCATTTTTGCAGTCTTCCATGCACTGTTTGCTACAGTTACAATCAGCTGCAAAGCTAAGGGTTGGACTGAACGACAACATGGCTAGTGACATTGCTAATGCGAAACGCATAAATTTCTTCTCCTCTTAGAAGGTTATAGTTTTACTTCCTACTAGGCATACGACGGGAAGAATGGATTTGTGACAGCTCTATTTTAAAAGCTTTTGACTCTCTGCAGCCCACGCCCGAATAATTGTCTTTTCTTCGGGTGTCACTTTTGACCCCCGGTGAAGAATCCGGTAGCGAAATGGAGGCATTTCGTTTGACTCAACCGATCTCAAAACCTCCTCAAGATCCTCTTTTGGCGACCCATGTCCTTTAAACGGAAAATCTGACGAAAAATCCAGGTGCCTCTTTGCTTCCTGACTGTCGCTCTCAATAAGCTCTTTTGCGCCTGGAAGATTTGAATACCAGGGGTAGCGAGTCAGATCACTATGGCAGTCAAAACACTTCTTTTGAAAGATGGGCTTTACGTCCCGCACGTAAGCGGAATTAATCGTTTTTAAGGCTGAAACCTCAATAGGCTCGGCTTTCTGATGGGCATGGTTCTTATGCGCAAAAGCGTATCCTAAAGATAAAAGCGATAAAATCGCGATAATGGCGCTTTTAGGCAAACTCATTCAGTGGGTATACGCCTGTTTTTAGGTATTTGTGACAAGGCAGTCACAAAACTCCACTAAATGTCGTATTCCTAATTGAGATGGCAAAAACGGATGAGGAACTGATGAAAGCTTATCAGGATGGGGACCCCCATGCCTTTGAGCTTCTTTATCAAAAGACCTCTTCTAAGCTTTACGCCTACCTTAAAAAGAAACTTGGGAAAGACACGGATGACGTTTTCCAACTCGTGTTTTTAAAGCTTCATCGCTCAAGATCACAATACGATTCAAAATACCTTTTTGAGCAATGGCTCTTCGTCATCGCAAGAAGTGTTCTACTGGATTACCAGAAGCAAAAGCGAAGATTTAATGAAGGCATTCAGGTCGATTATTCAGCCGAAGTTGAAGAAATAGCAGATCCCTTGTCACAAAATGGGGTTCAGGCGTCGTATTCCCAAGTAGATGAGGTGCTTGATTTAAAGCATCTCTCCGCCGAACAGAACGAGGTTATAAAACTACGCGTTTTAGATGACCTCACTTATGGCGAGATCGCAGAAAAACTAAACCGCACTGAAGTGGGCGTCAGACAACTCTTCAGTCGAGCGATCAAAAAACTCCGAGCCGAAGGCAGAGGCTAACTCGGAAGGAAAGCGAGGCTAAAAGATGAATGACCAAAAATGGAAATCGGAGTTTGAAGAGTTCAAAAACGCAACTGGCGTTACTCCTCCTAAAGAAGTCTCAGAACGCATTATTGCGTTAGTCGAAAAGGATCTCAAAGTTTCGCCTTGGGGAATGTTCTCAAAGCTTTCTTTGATTCACTTATTTTCAGCTCTCTTCACACTGAGCATTTGCCCACAGTTTGGCTTTCGAGTTTTAGGCGATGGAATGGGGCTGATGCATTATTTTATGTCCTTGGGCTCATTCGGTTGCCCTATGGCTTGTGGTTCCTTCTTTTTGGGAACGAGTTTACTCGTAGCGACCATTCTTCTGAAAGGGCATGAACTTAGAGCGCTGCGCTCTCATCGTTTTGCTGAGTTGGGTGCTCTTACTCTTTTATCTCTCGGATTCTTCATTATGGTCGATCCTAGTAGCGTAGTTACCAGCTTCACTTTGGCATGGGTTTTAGGGTCTCTTACTGGAGGCGCGGCTGTCCTTGAAATTGGCTGGAGAGTGTGTGAGTTGCGACGCACTTAATACAATGAATAGATCCAGTCAAAAGACCGACGTTCCTATCGCAGTGGCGGTTTGGACTTCTCAAATCTGACATTCAGTCGACTTCAGAGCGCAAATACGTTGAAGCCAATGTAGAAAAAATCACTAGCAGGATTCGGGAACTTAGAAAGCAGCAGGGATTATCGCAGGAAAAACTAGCGGAAGTTACGTCTATCAGCGTTTCGACAATTAAGTTTATTGAACAGAATCAAAGAGCACCCAGTGTGCCTATGCTTTTGAAAATTTTGTTTGTGCTAAACAAGAAAGCAACAATTTGGGGCTGAGTAAAGATTTCTTAAATAATTACTGAACTGTTACTGGTGATTCTCTAAAATTCGTTCTAAATCTTTTGGAACTTCCATTGGTGTAGAAATTCCTACATTCGATCTCCCTGTATTGCCTTTAGGCGCTCGATTGAAAAACGAACCAGGCCCAGCAAGCAGTAATCTAGGAATCTGACCAATCATTTCCCGAAAGTCTTGAGTTCTGAATGCCAATGCAAACATCTTCCAATGAACATAGACATGCGAAATAGCGAAGGCCTGACTCAGAATATGCGCTCGCTCAAGATGGCTCCAGGCGCCTTCAATAGCGCCTGAATTGTATTCGTCTTTGGCTTTTTTTATTTCTAATAGATAGAATTCTTGAATTCGTGGGTTCATTTCATTCTCATTTCTGCCATAGAAAGACGAAGTATTTTCACCGATCCTTGAATTCCGATAGCAGCTAAAAACACAGCGACGGCAAGATCAGGATAATGGGTATTTGTAAAATAGACTCCTGCGGAAGCCGCAAGTACCGCTAGGTTTCCTAAAACATCATTTCGGGTGCAAATCCAAACGGATTGCATGTTGCTATCTCCTTCGCGGAACTTGTAGAGCATGAGCGCAACAGTCACATTCGCGCAAAGAGCTGCAAATCCAACTATACTCATAGTTTCTACCGAAGGTAGCTCTCCAGAAACAAACCTAAATGCGGCTAATACGAAAACGGTCAGCGCATAAATCAGCATAACTAAGGCTTTGGACATGGAAAGCTTCGCTCGGGTTTGTAGTGATGAGTTAAAGACAACCAAGCTTGATGCGTAGTTAATTGAGTCGCCTAGAAAATCTACCGCATCAGCCGTAAGTGAAAGGGATTTTCCTTTTAAACTAAATGTCATCTCAACCAAAAACATAATAAAATTGATAACCAAAGCCGCCCACAGAACCCGGTAAAAGGTTCTGCTTGGCGGCTTGGATTCAATTGCTATTGGGATTTCGCAACAGTCTTTCATCCTAGCGACCGCTACGACCTTCCCAAGCTCGATTTGCACGAGTTACATGCTGGTCGATGTGATCCTTAAATTTGTCTCGGGCCGAGGCGCTTGAAAAATAATAAGTCACACCGTTGTGAGCGAGGTTAAACTCGGAATTTCCCTCGACATCATATTTTCCATTCTCGACGCTGTACGCGCACTTTCCATCGAACTGTGCTTTAGGATGATGATGGTGCTCGGCCACATTCTCGTGAGTAGAAGCACAACCCGTTATTCCCATTACTGCTAACATCACTGCCACTAATACTAATTTTGTTACTTTCATTTATTTTTCCTTTCACTGATTGAACCATTTGTAATTCCTCTCATAACCATTGTTCGAAATAGTTTTATTGCACCTCCTGAAGAGAACACCCTTTCGTCTTTTCAAAGCGAGACCGATTTTCATCCGTTAATTGTTTCTTGAAGTTTTCTCTTAAGTTTTCGTACTTGCGCACTTTCTCAGAGCAGAGAAAAAAACGATTCTTGGTACAGTTTTTAAGAAGCTGAGCGTAGGTTTCCTGATCGAGCCAAAGTTTTGGACAGCTCGTAGGAAGGTCTAATCCCTCAAAGACTTCATTAAACCGCTTTGCAAGCCTCCAATCACCAGAGAGCGTATCATTGAGTTCTTCAATGTTCTCAAAATAGCCCTTGATTGCCGCTTGTTGATCGCCACGATAAGGAAGGTTATTGATCTGCCCCATGAGAGCACCTTTTTTTGCTTCAAGCAGTTTTAAAAGCTGCTTTGATTCCCTTACTCTGGCTTGACCAAAGGCAAAACCAGGAGCTGACAAAAACAAGCTAAGATACATTACAATTTTAGCTACTTTCATGGTTTTCTTCCTTCTTCGATCTGTTTCTGAGCATTGGGTAAATTGGAGTAATCACCATGAAAGATCAGTCTGCCCAGCTTGTCTTCATTTAACAGGAATCGGTACTGAACCGAGTAAAACGAGATGGCTGCTGAAAGATGATTTCTTGATGCTTCAACAAGCGTCAGCATGTCAAAGTTTTCACCTAAGCTTAGTCTTTCAAAAAGCTGATCCAGAGCCGCTTTCGCAAGATCCGTTCTCTTTTTTAGATTTCGGTAATTCTCAAGATCCAAATTGTAGTTGTTTACGAGAAGCTTCAGTTGCCGCTTGATGACTTCTTCTGCTCCTTCTTTTTGAAGCTTTAGAATATCCTTTTGAGCAGAAACAATTCTCATGGAAGGGCCGGTTCCGAATCCAAGACCAGGAGTCACTGGGATGTTGTCAAAGACACCGCCTCCTGCACCACGACTCATACTAGATGCACCTAAGAATGAGTACATCGTCTCTCGTCTAACGTAATCGGATGCAGCTATGAAATAGTCATACTGATTGATTTCAGGAGAACTATCGACAGCTCTATATTCAAAGTCGTCGTAATTCAGTGCCTCAAGAGTGGCGAGATCCGGCAGATCAACGGTCGAGAGCTCAAGATTAGTCTGTGCAGGCATTCCCATCGCAAAAGAGAGTTGAGCCTTTTCTTCTTGGAGTAAAACCTCCATCGAGCGCTTATCTTCCTGGAGAGCAAGAAGCCTAATCTCGATTTCACGAGCGGAGCCTTGGGGAGCGCCACCAAGTAACTCTCTCATTTGAACAATCTTATGGATCTTTGAAACTTCCTCGATATTCTCAAGAACGTTTTGCCTCAAGGTCTCATCAAGAACGATGTGCATGTAGAGCGCTTTTGCAGACATGAGTTCATTGGCCCAAAGCGCCTGATACCCAAGCTGATCGGCTTGGTAGAGTAGTTTTACTTCCTGAACTCTGAACCAATTGGCAGGAATGAGAAACGGAACGATGTCGCTAATGAGGCCAACAACACCCGCACCGCCAGTTCCGCCGCCAGTGTAGATGTCAGCAGCAGCTCCTGCGATATCCCAAAGGTTTAAATGCGGAAGCAGGTTTCCTCTTGCTGCTTTCACTGCTTCCTTTGCCTGATAAACCCGAATGGCCGTCTGATAGACGCTGAAATTCGATTCCGAAACCTTCTTCGAGACATCAGAAAGCGTGATTCTTTGGGGATCTCCTGCAAAGGCATTGAAGCCCAGCACAACTGATAATACGGTTACAATAGACTTCATTGTACTCAGTCCTTTCGTGTCGCAACGACTGAGTAAATCGCGGCATTGGTAGATGGTTGAACTTCACCGATCACAGCTTCGACCCGATCCATTCTTCCATCTGAAATCCACTGACTCATGCGGCGAGACTGGATAGCCACGTCCTCAGTTGAGGAGTTACTCGCTTCAGCGATTTTGAAGCGATAAAGATTGGGACAGGATTCAGCGGCAATCGTAATTTCTCCGTTCATGAGATCAGGTCTCACTTGAGAAATTCTACAGCCCACTGCGCTCGTTGATGCCGAGGGATTCCACTGAATGACCTGGATATTGAGGTAAAGATTGTTCAGATCAGAAGAGATTTCTTCAAGTTGCCTTACCCGGTCTGTTCGATAGGGAGGGAGGCTTGGAGAAAAGGTGATTCTAAAATTGATTTCTCCAATTTCAGACTGAAAAGAGCCTTCATACTTTCCTTTAAGCGCTTGGTAGAAGCGATGGCGCTGCTCCAG
>JAGWZD010000268.1 GCA_018968995.1 Bdellovibrionales bacterium | reverse complement strand
TCTTTTTTTCCATGAGTATTTCGAACACGCTGGATATTGAGTGGCGAGACTAGTGATAGTCTGAACGGCCGTGGCAGGATCTACTGCTGGCTCTGTCGACGATGGCGGCGCTTGGTTCTGGCAAGAATTTAAGGGCGGATCCGTTCTGTTGGCGACGGCCTGATTCCCTTCGAAAACCAGACGCACCGCCTCTCCCAGGGTGTCGGCTCGCGCTAGGCCGGGGGCCACTCCATATAAAAGTAGACCCACAGTGATCATTGAAATGGTACGAGTCTTTCTGTTGGCTTTGTTCATAGCCTGCACTCCGAGTCTATCACAGGATTAAACCTCGTTGGTCAGCACCGGAACTCGGGCCAATTGATTCGTAAATAACAATTCAACCATTTATTTTTATCGATTTTTAATAATCAGGCAGAGGCACTATTCTAAACCAATTAGGGAGGCCTTTATGGCTTGGATGAAGCGAATTGGATTATTTATCGCGGTAAACCTGTTGGTGATGATTTCGATCTCGGTAGTGCTGAACCTGATTGGAGTGAAGCCCTACCTCACAGCCAAAGGGATCGACTATCAATCCTTGATGATCTTTTGCCTCGTTTGGGGAATGGGTGGAGCCCTGATCTCGCTGGCCCTCTCAAGGGTGATGGCTAAATGGATGATGGGGGTCCAAATCGTTTCGACCGAGAGCCCCAATCCTGAGCACCGCGAGTTGATTGAAATGGTGCACGAACTATCAAGAGCCGCAGGACTTCCCGGCATGCCTGAGGTGGGCATATTCGACTCTCCTGAAGTAAATGCTTTTGCCACTGGCCCCACCAAGTCTCGCTCTCTGGTGGCTGTGTCGACCGGACTACTCCACAGAATGAGACGCGAAGAAGTGCGTGGAGTCATTGGACATGAAGTGGCCCACATCGCCAACGGAGACATGGTGACCATGACTCTGATTCAAGGTGTTGTGAATGCGTTTGTGATGTTCCTCGCCCGCGCCATTGCTTACGCATTGACCATGGGTCGTGGAAACGACCAATCTGAAGAGCAAAGCTCTCCCTCAGCGAGCTTCTTTTTTGTTCAGATCGCACTTGAAATCGGTCTCATGATTTTAGGCTCGATGGTTGTTGCCTGGTTTTCCCGCTATCGCGAATTTAGAGCAGACTCTGGTGGCGCGCGCCTAGCCGGACGAGACAGCATGATCCAAGCGCTCGAGAGACTCAAGCGATCCGTTGATGAGATCGACCCCTCTTCCGAGCCCGCAATGCAGGCCCTAAAAATCTCTGGCAAAACCAGTGGATTCTTTAGCCTGTTCTCGACCCATCCATCCCTTGAGGCGAGAATTGCTCGGCTTCAAAAAGGACTGATTTAAATGAACTTGATCTCGCAGGTCTCTGTTGCACCACCATGGCTCTGGCTTGGTTTCTCGATCGGCGTATTGGTCCTGCTGATCGTCGACCTTTGCATGTTTGGAAAGGGTTCCGAGAAAGTGTCCAGGAAGGCGGCGCTTCTTGAAAGCGGCCTGTGGATCGCTGTAGCCCTGGTGTTTAACCTGTGGTTTGCAAGCCAGTACGGGAAGGACTTGGGCGTCGAATTTCTGACCGGATACCTCGTCGAGAAAAGCCTCAGCGTTGATAACTTGTTCATTATTCTACTGATTTTCGGGTCTTTAAAAATTCCGGCTCAGTATCAACACCGCGTTCTTTTTTGGGGAGTGCTGGGCGCCATTGTTTTCCGTGCGTTTTTTATTATCGTCGGCGCCCACCTTCTGAATCTGTTCCACTGGATTCTCTACGTCTTCGGGGGAATCCTACTGATCACGGCTGTGAAGTTCTTGTTTAATTCTGACGATAAAAGCGACGTCAAAGATAGCTGGGCCCTTCGCGTGGTGAAGCGCTTTGTACCCTCGACAGACACCATCAAGAGCAAGGCGTTTTTTGTTGTCGAAAATGGAGTGAAAAAAGCCACCCCGCTTTTCCTGGCCTTGGTTCTGATCGAAGTAACAGACCTCGTTTTTGCTGTTGATTCCATCCCGGCAGTCTTTGCGGTAACACAGGATGCATTCGTCGCATTTGCTTCGAATATCTTGGCAATTTTAGGACTTCGTGCACTCTACTTTGTCCTAGCAGACGGAGTTGCGGAACTTCGCTACCTCAAGCCCGGCCTAGCTGCTGTACTGGCCTTCATCGGCGCAAAAATGCTGCTGATCGATTTCTTTAAGATTCCTAGCTGGGTATCGCTCTTGGTGATCTTCTCGATCCTGCTGACCGCTGGCCTCAGCTCTTGGTACGTGTCTCGCCTCGAACAACGTCGGCGAGTCCGTGACGAAACCATCTAGTCCGTGGAGGGTCTACGTTTGGCCAACCGCTTGGAAGAGAAGATCACAGGCTATGCCCTGGCACTTCAGCGCCACGCGCATCGTTTTTGGTACCCACCGGTTGTCGGGCTTCTTGCTGCGCTTGATAACATTATTCTGGTCATCCCAAACGACGCGATTCTGATTTCAAGCGCCATACTAACGCCACGGCGCTGGATCGTTCTTGCGCTGAGTGTGGCGATTGGCTCTACTATCGGGGCGATTGGACTTGCAGCATTGGTGGAGTTTCAAGGATTGCCATGGATCCTCAACCTTTACCCTGGAATTGAAACGACTCAAAGCTGGCTTTGGGCTGATCAGTTTTTTACCAAATATGGCCTTCTATTTGTTTTCGGTGTAGCCGTTACGCCCCTGCTTCAGCAACCCGCTGTCATCCTCGCCAGCCTGGCCAACACTCCCCTTTTAGAAATGGCGGCCGCCATTTTTGTGGGAAGACTAATCAAGTTTTTGATTATGGCCTACATCGGTTCACATACTCCAAAACTTTTGAACCGAATCTGGGGCGGCGAAAAGTCAGCGCTTAAAAAGTTGCTTGGACCGTAACAAGGTGTCCTTGAGCTCTTCTTTTTTTCCACGAAGACTATCTTTCATCTCGGGTGGGATTTTATAAACCCCCTTATTTTCAAATGGAATGGTGAAGCCGATGATCTGAACACTGCCGCGAATTCTGTATGGCAAATCTGAGCCACTTTGGGCCGCGCGGGTGATCGCTAAAACCGCACGGTGAGGGATAGAAATGGGCAGATTCACTTCTGAGTCGCTCGAGCCCCGAATCAGAACTCCACCACGTGTGGTCCCCTCCGCAATGGGCTCATCGCCGATGTATCCTGCATAATGAAGCGCGTCGATCGGCACACCGATCATATTCGGATTAGTGACAGTGAATCGAAGCATCCACTGCGAATCGGTGAGTGTGATCCGCTCCAGGTCGACATTTCGATATCGAATCTTGGGTGCGGAACACCCCAAGATTGTCGTCAGCGCTAGAGCGAAAATTAAACTCAAACGATTTCCTGTTTTTCGCATCTTTATTGCTCCTTTTTTTGTCTGGTTTTCGCACAGGAACCAGACTTTGGGTAGTCCTCGTATTGCCTCAAAAATGAATCGTACCGAAGCTGAATGAACTGGACTCACGCCGCAAGCTTGAGTGCTTCGCTCTGTCGTTGCTCGTCTCGGAGGGTTTTGAAGAAGAGTTGAAGCCTTTCTTCGATCCTGGCTTTCATC
>JAGWZD010000267.1 GCA_018968995.1 Bdellovibrionales bacterium | reverse complement strand
GACCCCAACAAAAGCGCGCAACTTTTTCCCTGAGTATGACGTTTTAAAGTGTCGACTGCTTGCTCGCAGCGACTGTAGATTTCAGGCCGCTCCACAAGATCATGAGGCGGATAACCACAAACTCCCAGTTCTGGAGTGAGCAGTAGATCCGCCCCTTGAGCTATGGCCTGATCGTAAGCCTCGCGGATTTGCGCCACATTGCCGGCAAAATCGCCGACCACAGGGCTAATCTGTGCAATCGCGACTCTCACGAGTGTATTGAATTACCAGCGCTTTTGAACTTCAGCGCGATCGAAGAAATAAGCGATCTCGCGCTCAGCAGAAGCTGGGCTATCAGAACCGTGGACTGCATTGGCTTCAATGCTGTCTGCGAAATCCTTACGTAAGGTTCCAGGAGCCGCCTTCGCAGGATCTGTTGCTCCCATGATTTCGCGGTTCAGCGCGACGGCATTTTCGCCCTCAAGAACCATCAACATCACAGGGCCGCTGGTCATAAAGTGCACCAGGCTTTGAAAAAACGGACGATCCTTGTGCTCGATGTAGAACCCCTCAGCCTTCTCGCGAGAGAGGCGAGTGAACTTGGCTGCAGCGATACGCAGGCCCTTTTTTTCAAAGCGGCTGATGATTTCGCCCATGACGTTCTTGGCGACTGCGTTCGGCTTAATGATCGAGAAAGTTTTTTCAATGGCCATGATTTGCTCCTTAAAAACAAATATTTGAACTGGCCCCATCCCTAGCTCAAAACAAGCAAGGAGGCGAGACCAAATCGAGTTAGGCTCCCATCGCCTTTTTCAAGGTGATTCCAAGGTCAGCAGGACTCCGGGCAATACGAACACCCGCGGCCTCGAGCGCTTTAAACTTCTCCTCAGCCGTGCCCTTGCCACCGGAGATGATTGCTCCAGCATGTCCCATCCGCTTACCAGCAGGTGCCGTGGCACCGCCAATGAAGCCAGCTACGGGCTTTTTAAATTCACGCTTGATGTAATCGGCCGCCTCTTCCTCAGCCGTGCCGCCAATCTCACCAATCATGATCACCCCGTGGGTGTTTGGATCCGCGTTAAAGGCTTCTAAGACATCAATAAAATTGGTGCCGTTAATCGGATCTCCACCAATCCCCACGCAAGTGCTTTGACCGATCCCAAGCTTAGTCAGCTGATGGACTGCTTCGTAGGTCAAAGTGCCCGAACGAGAAACCACTCCGATGTTGCCGGGTTTATGAATTTGCCCGGGCATGATGCCAATCTTGCACTCCCCTGGAGTGATGATTCCTGGGCAGTTTGGGCCGATGAGACGCGACTTGGTCGACTTCAGGTATCGCTTGGTTGTCAGCATATCGCTCACTGGAATGCCTTCCGTAATGCAAACAATCAGTGGGATTCCGGCATCCGCAGCTTCGCAAATGGCATCTGCAGCACCTGCTGGAGGAACAAAAATCATGGTCGCATTGGCTCCGGTCTTCTTTACCGCCTCGTCAACGGTATCGAATACTGGAAATCCTTCGTGAACCTGTCCGCCGCGTCCGGGGGTCACGCCACCGACCACCTGAGTGCCGTAGTCACGACATCCCTTTGCGTGAAAGGTTCCCTGCGAACCGGTGACTCCCTGAACGATGAGCTTTGTATTTTTATTGACCCAAATAGACATGTTCAGGCTCCTTTTGCGGCAGCGACTACTTTTTGTGCTGCGTCCGTCAACCCATCTGCCGGAGTGATCTTCAAACCACTTTCAGAGAGCATCTTTTTTCCAGCTTCGACGTTCGTGCCTTCCAGGCGAACCACTAGGGGAACCTGAAGCGAAAGTTCACGCGCTGCTGCGATGACGCCTTCTGCGATCACGTCACACTTCATGATCCCACCGAAAATATTCACCAAAATCGCCTTCACTTTTGGATCCTTGAGGATGATCTTGAAGGCGTGGGCCACTTTTTCTTTCGATGCCCCACCACCGACGTCTAGAAAGTTTGCTGGCTCTCCGCCATGGAGCTTGATGATGTCCATGGTTGCCATGGCCAAACCCGCGCCATTAACGAGGCAACCAATGTTTCCATCAAGCGCGATGTAGGCGAGGTCGTATTTCGAGGCCTCGACATCTTGCGGATTTTCTTCCAGGAGATCTCGCATCGCGACCGTTTCGGGATGACGAAAAAGCGCATTATCGTCAAAATTGATTTTCGCATCAAGCGCTGCCAGATGGCCTTGGGCTGTCAGAATCAGCGGATTGATTTCAACCTGCGAGCAATCCTCTTCCATGAAGGCTCGGTAAAGCCCCTTAAAAAAGCCTACAGCTTCTTTAGTTTGCTCAGCAGTAAGCCCCAAAGCTTTTGCAAGCTTTCGTCCGTGGAAGGGCTCAAATCCTGTGGTCGGATCAATGGCCACTTTGACGATCTTCTCCGGATGCTTAGCGGCTACTTCCTCAATTTCCATTCCGCCTTCGGTAGAAGCCATCATGATGACCTGAGAGATGGCTCGATCAATCACGATCCCCAGGTAAAATTCCTTCGCAATCTGAGAACCCTCTTCGATCCAGAGCTTATGAACCTTCTTTCCCTGCGCACCTGTCTGAGGCGTTACCAGGGTCTTACCCATGATTTCTTGAGCGGCAGCTTTGACATCCGAGAGGCTTTTGCAAACCTTCACGCCCCCAGCCTTACCGCGACCACCGGCATGAATCTGCGCTTTCACCACCCAAACGGAATTGCCCCGTTCTTGAGAAAGGTTTTGCGCGGCCTTCTCAGCTGCAGCAGCCACATCTCCGCCAGCTTCAACCAAACGGCCCTCGGGGACGCGCACACCATACTTTTTCAGGATCGATTTGGCCTGATATTCATGAATGTTCATAGGTAGTTGAGGTTGTAACCCAAGAGCGCTCGCGGTCAACTTCATTCTGCTGTAAGAACAGCAAGCCATGTCTGTGTTGATCAGCGCACACGAGCTTGAAAAATCCTTTGGGGCTAAAGCCCTTTTTAAAGGGCTTACCTTCGCCATTCACCAGGACGAAAGGATTGGGCTTATTGGTCCAAACGGAACCGGCAAAAGCACTTTGCTCAGGATCTTGTCCTCCCAAGACTCTACAGATGGCGGCAAGCTCTCGTTCCAGCGGGGCTTGCGCATCGGCTACCTCGAGCAGGTGCCCACCTTTCGACCTCACTCGACCATCTGGAGTACAATTGCCGAAGGTGCTGAAAGAGCCAACTCTTTGGATGAGCGACGGGTGGCAGAATGGATTTCCAAACTGGAGCTTGACCGGTTTGATCCAGAAACCCCCACCGAGCGACTCTCGGGTGGCTGGCGCAAGCGAGTGGCTCTGGGGCGCGAGCTCGTTAATGATCCGGAGCTGCTGCTACTAGATGAGCCCACCAATCATCTAGATGTAGAGAGCATCCTCTGGCTTGAGCAGTTTCTCGCGCGAGCCAGGCTGGCTAGCCTGACGATCACCCATGATCGCGCATTTCTTTCTCAAGTGGCCAATCGAATCATCGAGCTGGATCCGAGGCACTCCAACGGCCTTTTAAGTGTTCAAGGCGATTACGCTACTTTCCTAGAAACCCGCGCTCAGCTCATTGCTTCGCAGGAGCGTCGGGAGCTGATTTTAAGAAACACGTTACGCC
>JAGWZD010000266.1 GCA_018968995.1 Bdellovibrionales bacterium | reverse complement strand
AGGTTCAACTCCAGTTGCGAAACCAATAAAGCTAGGAATGTATCTTGAGCGCGAATATTTCCCAGTGTTTGGATCTACTGTTTGAGCTGTTCCAGTTTTTCCGGCAACCCGATAGCCATCCAGAACAGCCTTCCCTCCTGTTCCCTCCTGCTCGGTCACTGCAGAAAGCGCCGCAAGCACTCCATCGGCCACTGCATTGCTCAATACTCGGCGCGGTGGCTGTCGCACGACATTAGGGTCGCCGCTCACTAGAGTCGGATCGACCAACCAGCCGCCGTTTAAAAACGCTGCATAGGCACGCACCATCTGTATGGGGGTGACCAAAACACCCTGACCAAATCCGATATTTGCTAAAGTCAGCGGTTGCCACTGTTTTCTGGGGGGAATACGGCCACTGATTTCCCCAGGAAAACCCATTCCAGATTTTACTCCAATTCCTAGAGATTGAAGCGTCTTGAGATACTGGTCAGCGCCTATCTTTAAAGCAAGTTTTGCGGACACGACATTGCTTGAAACCTGAATCATCTTCTTGAGGCTGATCCACTCAAATTTCTCGTGCGCCTCAGCCTCAGAGATGGTCTTACCTTGAACTGAAAAGCTTCCTTTATTTCCCCAGATTTGATCGCTCAGCTTCATTCCAGCCGTTAGTGCCGACGCGAGAAGGACAGGCTTTAGCGTGGAGCCCGGCTCATAACCGTCTGTCACTGCCCGGTTTCTCCGGCTCGCCTGAGGAGCGGAGTGAGTATTAGGATCAAAAGCGGGCTCATTAGCCATCGCGAGAATTTCTCCGTTCACTGCGTTCATGACGATAGCGGTTCCGCCACTAGCACCTGTCTTTTCTACAGACTGGTGCAACTCTTGTTGAACAGAGTATTGCAATGATGCATCCAATGTCAGTTGAACCGACTCGCCGTCCTTAACAGATCTAGCAACAGAGACATCCAGAAAGGTTGGTCTACCTAGAGCATCTCGAGTGGTCTCAACCGACACAACTTTGCCTTTTAGCCGAGAATTATGCCAAAGCTCGACACCCTCTAAACCTTCATTGTCGACATTGGTGTCCCCTAAAATATGGGCGGCTAGCTCATGATGTGGGTAAACTCTCTTACTCTCTCTCACGAGCCAAAGACCTTCAACAAGATCTCCATCTGCCGCAATGATGTGAGACTTCTTGAGAAGGTTGAGCTCATTTTCGGTAAGATGGCGCCGAAGCCAAATGAAGTCGCGCTTATCTTTTAGCCGCTGTTGCAGCTTATCTACAGGGGTGCCGATGGCTTGAGCCAAAAGTCTCAATAAGTTTTTACGACTTCTTATCTTCGAGGGATTCGCAGCTAGACTGCTTGTTTCGATATTTACTGCTAAAGCCTCACCATTGCGGTCCAAAATAGATCCCCTGCGAGGAGACATCAAAACTTTGCTCTGAAACTGCCGTTTTGCCATCTTCTCTAAGCGGGGGTCTTTCAGTACCTGTATACTGAAAGCACGCCCCATCACTACCAGTCCGATCGCAAACGCTCCTATTGCAACAAGACGAATTCTAGAGAGAGGAAGATCCGGAGTCTGTGTCATTTCGAAATAGCCTCTGGATAGATGACTTGATCGGCCTGTGGCTGCGTCAGACCAAAACGAGAACGGGCTAGCACCTCGAGTCGCCTGGGAGAACGAAGACCGGCAACGCGTAACTCAATTTGTTCTCTGTCTTGCTGAAGGCTTCTTAAACTTTTTTCGGCCTGGGTCACTTCGTAGGTGGTCTTCACGACTGAAAGCCGGATCCATACACTTCCAATGGTTAGAATAAGAAAAACGGGCCAAATCCAAGATGGAAAAAGACCAATTTTTCTATTCTTCATCACGCCTCCGTTTAGCCTGTCACCATACCTCGCCATTCCGCGACTCGAAGCTTAGCGCTTCTAGCCCTCGGATTGGACTCTACTTCTGACTCTTCCGCCTCTACCGGTTTTTTCACTAGCGGTGTCCAACCATCGTCCTTTTTTTGGAAAATGCGCTTCACGCGCCGATCCTCTAAAGAATGAAAGGATAGGATTGCTGCAAGGCCGCCCGGTTTCATCACCAAGGGTAACACATGGTTCAGCAGTTGATCGAGCTCTCCGAGCTCATCATTCACTGCAATTCTTAAGGCCTGAAAAGTTCGAGTCGCTGGATGCAGTCGACCGAATCGCTGGGCAGGAGGAAAAGCTCTTGAAACAAGATCCGCAAGCGCCCTTGTACTGTCAGTAAATTGACTACTTTCGCGAGCTTCAATGATTTTTCGGGCGATTTTCCGCGACAAGCGCTCTTCTCCAAGCTCAAAAAGAATATCCGCAATCTCCCGTTCAGATAACCGCATGAGCAGCTGATAGGCTGACTCTCCCCGAGACTGATCTAGACGCATGTCGAGTGGACCCTCCAATCGAAAGCTCATGCCACGCTGAGCAGAGTCAATCTGATCACTCGAAAATCCAAGATCTGCAAGCACGCCCAAAACAGGAGGGAATGCTGAAGAAACACTAATCTCACTAAACCGCGAATGTTGAAGAATCAGCCTTCCGGCTGAGACCTCCGACTGAAATCTCTTCTGAGCTCTATTGATCGCTTCAATATCTTGATCCACAGCAATCACACGGTGCTCACGAGAAAACGGGGTTTTATCCATAGCAGCCATCATCGCCGCCACATGACCCCCGCCCCCCAAAGTGCAATCCAGATAAGTCCCGGGCTCGCGCTGAAAGGGCTCGATTAGGAAACTAACAATTTGCGTGGGCATGATGGAGATGTGCCGACTAACCTCAGTCAAAGCCCCTCCAAATCTAGAACAAAGGTAGCTGGACCCGCATTAGTCAGATCCACCTGCATATCCGCTTGAAATACCCCAGCTCTTGTCTCAACTCCTTGGGCGGCACTGAACTCAAGTGCGCGCTCATAAAGATGGCGGGCATCGATCAGGTTAGCTGCGCCGACGAAGCTGGGCCGATTTCCCTTAGAGAGATCCGCATAAAGAGTGAACTGAGACACAATCAAGTGAGCCCCACCAATATCTAAGAGGCTTTTGTTCATTTTTCCTGTCTCATCAGGAAATATTCGAAGACGTAAGATTTTGGCGATTATTTTCTCCGCATCAGAGAGGGAATCTTTGGCTCCTACGCCAAGAAAGGTAACAATTCCCTCGCCGATACTACCGACAACTTTTCCTTCAACACTCACATGAGCTCTGCTCACGCGTTGAATCACTGCCTTCAAGGGGGGTTCACCGGCAAAAGATAAGTTTCTATCGCTCGACGGGCCAAAACGGATGACTTAATGCGCCACTCTTTTTTATTTATAGTTAAAGCGGCCAAGGCAATTTTTCGGTTCTCCAAAACGCCATAACCCACAAACCAATCATACTTACCCTGAGGGTTTGTTCCCGTAAGAGAGCCGGTCTTTCCCCCTGCGTCGATCGCAGCTGTTTTTCCACGATGAAAACCACGAAACGATTTTCTGGATGTGCCCGATGCTACTGTTTCTCGCATCAAATCCAAAAGCTCTGATGCTACCTGAGGAGATAACACGGACTGAGCTTTTTCGGTTTCAACTTGATAAATAGGCTGTCCGTCTTGCAGATGAACAGA
>JAGWZD010000265.1 GCA_018968995.1 Bdellovibrionales bacterium | reverse complement strand
CCCTGGCCGAAAAGCAGACCCCCATCACCTTAGAGTTTGAGGACGGTAAACCTTCCTCAGAATTAGAGGCGATCCGAACAGGAGATGAAGAAGTTCCTGACCTGTATCTGGAACCGGAATTTATCGGAGCACTCCAAGGCGGTGACACCCCCACCAAACAGGTACGTGAATGGGTGGCCCTTTCCGAGGTTCCACCTCATATTTGGCAGTCGATAGTCGCAATCGAAGATCAGCATTTTCTCGAGCACATTGGTCTCGACTGGAGGGGACTCGCGCGGGCCATGTGGGTGAATTTGCGTCAGCTTCGATTTGCTCAGGGCGGAAGCACGCTGACTCAGCAGCTGGTGAAAAACCTGATGGAAAGACGCGATAAGGACGTCTTCAAAAAAGCTAATGAAGTATTCTTAAGCCTGCTTCTGGAACTTCGATTTTCGAAACAGGAAATTCTCGAGCGATACCTGAATGAAGTGTATCTGGGACAGATTGGTCCACTTGAAATTCATGGGGTTTCGGAAGGTGCCAAGTACTTCTTTGGAAAAAACCTTCAAGAAGTCACTGTTGCTGAAGCAGCGCTCATGGCGGCGCTGATTCGTGGTCCTAGTCTTTACTCTCCTTATCGCTATCGTGAGCGAGCCATGGAGCGGCAGCGACTGGTCCTGAAAAAAATGAATGAGACGGGCTATATTGCTCAAGAGGAACTGACTGAGGCACTCCAAGTGCCGATTCGACTAACGCCAGCTCAGGCTGGGGTCAGCACAAAGGCACCGTATTTTATCGATTATGTGAAAGCGCAGCTCCACGAGAAGCTCGCGGATCGCTACTCAGATGAAGAGCTTCCGAATCTTGGGTTACGAGTTTACACCACTCTGGACCCGGCCATGAATTCTGCCGCACAAAAAGCAGTAGCCACTGGAGTTGCAAGGCTAGAGAAAGACTTAAAGATGGCCCCTAAAAACCCCTCTCAAAGGCTAGAGGGGGCTCTTGCAGCAGTGGATCACTCGACTGGATTTATTCGAGCACTCATCGGCGGCCGAAGCTACGCCGACTCTACCTTTAATCGCATTTTGAACATGAGACGGCAGGTAGGCTCGACGTTTAAACCCATCGTTTTTTTAGCTGCTATTCAGAACCGAAAAGACCATTTGGGTATTCCGCTCGGTCCAGGATATCCGGTAGAAGACGCGCCTTACACGCTGACTTATGATCAAGGTCGGCAAACTTGGTCCCCCAAGAATTACGATCCAGAGTTTCGGGGGTGGATCAGTATGCGTCAGGCTGTAGCGCATTCCGTGAATACAGCAGCCGCTCGAATCAAACATGAGATCGGTACTCAATCGATTGTCAGCACTGCTCATGGATTAGGCGTCAGCAGTGAGCTACCAGCGGTGCCTTCGCTGGCACTGGGTGTGGCAGAGCTTTCTCCAGTCGAACTACTCAAGGTGTATGCCGCAATTGCGAATCACGGACGCGCTGATGAGCTCACGGTCATTCGGTCCGTTACCCAAGACGACGGCACTTCAGTCGCTCGATTCGTGAGTAACCCCAAATGGGTTGCTGACCCGGCGTCGATTGATCTTCTCATCGATCTGATGACGAGTGTCTTTTCGGAAGGCACCGCTTCAGTGTCCAAAGCCTGGGGCTGGACACGACCGTCGGCAGGAAAAACAGGAACCACGAGTCTACACCGCGATAGCTGGTTTGCTGGCTTTACCCCGCAGCTCACTTCAGTGGTTTGGGTGGGCTGGGATCAAGTGCCTCCGGAAACAAAAAAACTCCCCAAGCTCACAGGGGCTACCGCCGCTCTGCCGATTTGGACGGAATTCATGAAAGTGGCTCACTCTGGCGAGCCAGTGACTCCATTTCCGCTCAGCCCACACTTGGTCGAAGTGCATATTGATCGTAAAACGGGAAAACGAGCAGCGTCAGGGTGTAGCACCGATCAAATTTTGACAGAACGCTATATTCAGGGTCACGAGCCCACTGAGGAGTCTTGTGCTGCTCAGTATCCCCCCTCGATTCGAGAGGCGACCGAAGAGTAACCCATCGGTTGAACCTGCACTGAACTTTAGGGGTCGATCCGTTTTTCCGAAAAACGCGCCAAGCCCTTTTGATTTGGAGGGATCTTAAAGTTTTTTCCTCAGGATTTCCTGTCATGCAGGCGATACGCCAGTGAGAGGAACGGGGAAAAACCATGTTCGTCATTATTGGAGCGGTTCTAGTTATTGTATGTGTGTTCGGAGGCTACTCTGTGGTCGGAGGCGGCCACCTGAACGTTCTGTGGCAGCCTTCGGAATACATCATCATCGGCGGCGCCGGCATCGGAGCGCTATTAGCCTCCACTAGTCCAGGTGGGCTCAAGGCAGTGATTCATCAGGTTTTAGGCGCACTAAAAGGGCCGCCCATCTCAAAAGAAATTTACTTACAAGCTCTGATGCTTCTTTTTGAACTGACTAAAACGGCTAAGGCCAACCCTCTCTCGCTCGAACCACACGTGGAAAAGCCAGAGGCGTCTGAAATTTTCAAAAAATATCCTAAAATCTTGAGCAACCACCACGCCGTTGAATTCATCTGCGACACCCTGAAGGTGCAGATTAGCTCCCCGATGAGCCCTTACGATTTAGAAGAGCTGATGGATGCAGATATCGTCGCGGTCCATGAAGAAGAAGGACGAGCACCCGGACTGATTGCGAAGACGGGTGACGCGATGCCGGGTCTTGGCATCGTCGCCGCCGTTCTTGGCGTGGTTCACACCATGGGAAAACTCTCTGAAGGTAAAGAAGCGGTGGGTAACTCGGTGGCTGCGGCTCTGGTGGGAACCTTTATCGGGATTCTGATCTCTTACGGCTTCTTGCAGCCGTTGGCGTCTAAGATGGAGTTAAATAACGCAGAGACTGGAAAGCTCATGGGAGTGATTAAGGCTGCTCTGCTGGCCTATGCCAAGAACTGTTCTCCGAAAGTGTGTGTTGAGTTCGCTCGACGTACGATTCCTTCGGAATATCGTCCTTCGTTTGAGGAAGTAGATAAGTCCACTTCAGGCGCAGGGAAGGCTGCGGCATAACCATGGCTGACGCACCAGTCATCGTCATCAAAAAGAAAAAAGGTGGAGGCCACGGCGGCGCCCATGGTGGCGCCTGGAAAGTGGCCTACGCCGACTTCGTTACGGCGATGATGTGCTTCTTCATGGTGATGTGGCTATTAGGTGCTGACGAAGAAACAAAACAAGCGATTTCGCACTACTTCAATCATCCGAATACTCCCTACAAAGCGGGTCGCGATCCTCAGTCAGAAGCCGTCCACCCCTTGGGTGAACGCCCGGGGGCAGGAGAAAGCTTGCTGAAAGGAGCCGAAGGCGAGGTTCCTGCCGAGTTAGTGGATAGGCCTCTTCGTCCAGTTGAGCAGCAACGAATTTCTCACGAGAAGCTGGGAGAGCTTGCACAACAGGTACTAGAAGACCAACTCTATGGTTTAGATGTGAGCGTGGATACGCTCAGATTTTCTGTGCCCGAGGAGCTTCTTTTCCATGCTGGATCGACCGAACTCAAGCCTGGTTCACAAAAATACCTGACTCGACTTGGAAAGATCCTGGAGTCTTATCCTGGCTTTGTAAAAATTGAAG
>JAGWZD010000264.1 GCA_018968995.1 Bdellovibrionales bacterium | reverse complement strand
GATTCTCACCATTTTCTGGCTTCAGTTTTCTTTCACATCAGTTAGGACTCACTCTAATTTGCCCGTAAAAGGCCCATTACAGCACCTATAACTTTAAAATGCCCAACCTCCTTATCCTTACCGTCTGCAATCTACTTCTCACTCAAGCCCTACTGATCAGCTCAGGGCATTACGTCGTCTCGGCACTTCTATTTTGCTCCCTAGCGACACTCATCTTGGGCGTAGCAGTGGCGCATCCCCGATTTCAAACCATCGGCAACTCTTGCCTGACAGACCGAACCATTTCACTGATCCTTTTTTCGGCCGGAATCTATTACGCGCTTAGCCTGGGCCTAAACCCGCGTCTCAAATTCGCTGATCCACTCAGTTGGCACTTTAACACTTTAAAATCACTTAATGGGATATCTGCCTTTTTCGGAGCGGCAGCCCTAACGGTCCTTTTAGTTGCGAAAGAAAGACGACTCATCCTGACACTCATAAAAATAGCAGTCTTCTTTGCACTGGCCGCGAAGCTCTTGGTCATCGGCGCATCACCCCATCCGAAGATTGACGTCGTCACAATCGGCTCCGAGGCTATTCAGAGGCTAATGAGTGGAATCAATCCTTATCGAGATGCCTATCCCGATATCTACTCAGGCGAGTATAGCTATATCCCCCGCCTCAGCTACCCTCCTGGTTATTTAGGAATGATTTTTCCTTTTTATTCGCTTCTGGGCGACATTCGCTGGGCCTCAGTATTTTCCGATATCGCTTTTACACTGCTGATTGTTCGGGTTGTAAACGGACCCCTGCTCGGTTGGCTCCTCGCGTGGATTTGGGGCACCTTTCCTTTGTCGCTTTTTATCATTGAGCAAGGATGGGTGGACTATTTGATTTTACCATTCGCTGCAGGGGCCTTTCTCTCTTTACGCGCTCATAGATGGTTAGCGGCGGGCGTTCTTTTAGGACTGCTTTCGACTATCAAACAGCATGCTCCTGCTTTGAATTTTTTTGCCGTGCTCTGGGTCTGGCGCAACTACGGCTTCCGTTCAGCCCAACAGGTACTCCAAGCCTCCTTCGCCATTGTACTTTTGATTCTTTTGCCCTGGATGATTTTAGACCATCACTCTTTCTACCTATCGCTGATCAGTAATATCGCGTCTTTTCCCCCACGAATGGACTCACTATCCTGGGTGGCATTTGGACTTCGACATGACCTGCCGATGGGATCTTTGCCCTTCATTCTAGCTGGGCTCTTGGGGTTTGCCGTGGCCGTTTACTCCAGCATCAAGAAAGACCCTGGGATCTGGCTGGTAGGCGTGTCGTTTCTTTTTCTGTGCCTCTTTATTTTCGCGAAGCAGTCTTTTTGTAATTACTACGCACCTATCTGCGGTCTTTTATGGCTGGCTCTAGCGTCGGGACTCTATCAAACCAAAACCAGCGCCAAGTGAGCCCGTACACCAACTCCATCTCGCAAAATGAAAACCCCTAGCGCGAGGAGCTTAATCGCCGTATGTTCTTCACATGCCTACGCTTTCATTAATCGTTCCTGTCTACAACGAAGCTCGTCAACTCGAAGACGTCATTCGAAACCTGATGAGCACTTCTTGCCCCATCGAGCGTGAGTGGATTTTTGTAGACGATCGTTCAACTGAC
This sequence comes from Bdellovibrionales bacterium, assembly GCA_018968995.1. GTDB lineage: Bacteria > Bdellovibrionota > UBA1018 > UBA1018 > UBA1018 > CAIOHW01. The sequence continues at coordinate 1,984 of JAGWZD010000264.1, read as the reverse complement.
GGAAGCACTGAGATCCTCAAACGCCTACAACAAGAGTTTCAATTTCAGCTTTTTGAACAGAGCCCGAATCAGGGCAAAGGCGCAGCGGTGATTCGTGGAATTCGGGAAGCCAAAGGCGACTTTATCATCATCCAAGACGCTGATTTTGAATATGACGCTCGGGATATCCCCTCATTACTTCAGCCCATGCTCGAGGGTCGGGCCGATGTCGTCTATGGCAGCCGCTTTAAAGCAAGCCATCAGGTGCGCAGAACCTACCACTATTTCGTGAATCGCCTTCTGACAATCCTCAGCAATTTATTATCCGGAATCTACCTCACCGATATGGAGACTTGCTACAAACTGTTCCGCGCTGACCTGCTCAAGCCGATGAAACTTCAATCGAAACGTTTCGGAATTGAAGTCGAGTTTACGGCCTATATTGCGAAGACAAGAGCTCGTATCTACGAGCTTCCCGTTTCTTATTACCCTCGGACTCGACTGCAGGGAAAAAAGATCAATTGGAAGGATGGAGTGGCGGCACTAGGACATCTGGTGCGATTCAATTGGCTGACTTCTATCGATGAGGCGTTTGATATCCGGAAGCTCCCGACAAAGTACTTTCCCTCGGAAACGCCTCTAGAATAATCGCTTTTTAGCTACTTTCAGGCCCGATCTTTCATAGGAACGCCTCGAGTTCCTCAGGGCATGCGCTAAACTTAACAGCCGACGAATCTCAGATGGCTTCATGTATCTAAGTACGTGTTGATCAGTCTCTAGATGCTCCAGGAATGAGCTGCCATCGCGACCGGCTGCCATCGCACACCGCTGCACCCATTGGTAAGCCAAATCGCGAGAAGCCCCTCTTCTGACTAACTCAAGGAGAACCGCTCCTGAGAAAATCTTGGGGCCGGCAGATTCTAGATTGAGCGCTACTCGAGCACGATCGACCTCTAATCCAAGAACGAGCCCGGTAACCCGAGTGAGCGCGTAATGCGCTAAAATTAAAGCATCTGTTAAAGCAACGCGCTCCACTGATGAATGACTGATATCACGCTCATGCCACAGAGCCACGCTCTCCAGACCAGCCACCGCGTACCCGCGAAGCAAGCGCGCACATCCGCAGAGATTTTCACTAGAAATCGGGTTTCGCTTATGAGGCATTGCACTCGAGCCCTTCTGGGCTCGCGAAAAGCCTTCTCTGAGCTCTCCAACCTCCGATCGCTGGAGGTTGCGAATCTCGGTGGCCATTCTCTCAATGCTGCCCCCTAAAAGGGCTAAGGACGAATAGAGTTCCGCATGTCGGTCGCGGGGAATAATTTGTGTCGACACCACCTCTGGCTCTAAACCGAGTCGACTTAACACGCTGGCTTCGAAATCAGGGTCCAGATGCCCGTGAACTCCCACCGCACCTGATAGCTTACCAAAAGACAGCTGCTCAAACGCACGGGCTAGTCGGGCGCGATTCCTTCTCATTTCCTCAAAAAAACTCAAAAATTTCAGACCAAAAACAGTCGCCTCAGCATGCATTCCGTGGGTTCTACCCACGCATGCCAAATCGGCGTTTTCAAGCGCCCGGCTCTTCAGAGCAATTAATAATTGATCTATCTGAGCTAGAATCTTTTCGCCCGAATCACGAAACTGTAAGGCCATGGCGGTATCTAGAACGTCCGAAGAGGTCAGTCCGAAATGCACCCATCTTCCTGAATTTCCAATCTTTGAGGCCACCACCGAAACAAATGCAATCACATCGTGCTGAACACGCGCTTCGACTGCCCTGATTTGCCTCGGATCCGGCCCTCCAGCCTTTTCCATCTTTGAAAGGGCAAGGAGAAGTTTTTTTGAATCCGCCTTCGGGATCCATTTGCGCTGGACCATTTCTTGGCATGCAGCGAGTTCTACACGGAGGCAGTACCACCACCTTTTACGTTCAGAGAATAGTTCCGCCATCTCAGGCCTACTGTATCGATCGATCATGATCTTCCTCCGAAAATCTTCGCAAAAA